>JANPCZ010000275.1:0-22464 GCA_031431215.1 Myxococcales bacterium | reverse complement strand
TCCGGCCGTGGGGCGCAGGGCCAAGTTGGTGGCTCGCCAGCGCGGCACCAGCGTTTCTGCACTGGTGGAGGACTACCTGCGCACCACACCGCTTGTGGGCGAAGAACGGACGAGTTTCGTCGATCGCTGGACCGGGCGTTTCCAACTGGCGCCCGCGCGACCGGGTGATCGCCGCCAGCGCGCGCTGAAGGCCAAATATCGCCTCGGTGGCAGGTGAAGATCCTGATCGACACCGACGTTTTGCTTGACGTAGCACTCGCTCGACCCGCCTTCCACAACGACAGCGGGGGGGTTTTGAGATGGGCGGAAGCAGCGCCGGGCCAGGCGGCGGTCGCCTGGCATTCTCTGGCCAATCTCTCGTACCTGATCAGACCCGACGCGCGGCCCTTCATCCACGCGCTGATGTCCTTCGCAGAGGTGGCCGTGACGGGCACCCGGGAGATGAAGAGCGCTCTCGGGTTTTCGATGCACGACCTCGAGGATGCGATGCAAGCAGCGGCCGCGGCGGCGTTCGGTGCGGATTTCGTGGTTACGCGCAACCTGCGCGACTTTCGCCGATCCCCCGTGCCCGCATTGAGTCCGAAGGCATTTCTGCACAAGACCCTGGGACACTGACTGAAATTGCCCCGGTTTCGTGGACGGGTTGACTATGCTGCCAGCTCTCTCAAGGTGGCAGCGGTTTCGTAGTGAACTGGGCTGACGAATCCGACTGCATCCCTCCATGTTCTGGGGGGCGGACAGAATCGCTGAGCCATTAACCGGTCATGGTCGCTGAGCCACTACAGTGCCCTTTCCGCCCAGGCGCCCGTGCCTCCCCCGTGCCTCCCCTCCCCGCCTACAGCCACGGCACGGATTCAGGGCCGCTCAACTGCAATCAAGAAGCTGGGCGGCATCGGCCACTTCGGTGCCTTGCGGACCTGGGCGTCCTCCCAGGCGCGCCGGAGGGAGGCTACCTCTCGCGACGTGGCCCCGTTCTCGACCAGAGCGCGGCAAATTCGCAAGAAGGTGCTCGGCTGCGGCAGGCGGCGGCCAGACTCCCAAAATGAAACCGCAGCTTCAGTGCACCGCACCTCGACGGAAAGGCTCGCCTGCTTGCCGAAATGCCGAACCCTATGGTCCCTCATCTGCCGAGCAAACCGGTGGTCTTCGGTTTCGAGCCCCGAACTTCCGTCGGCCGGCACCTGCTTCGTCGTTTCGGTCTCGGCCAAGCCGTGTGCGCCGGAACTCCGTCGCTTCGATAAACTCATCTTCATGCTGTCTCCCCCCCATGTCTCGTTGGGCCATACCCATCTAAAACCCGCGTTTATTCGGAGTGAACGCCGTTCAACTGTGGTGAACACCGTTTGATCACGCCCAGCCCATTCGAACGGCAACGGATTGGGTGCAGATCCTTCTGGCGGCATGAAATCGGCTATTTGACGAGGGTGAGGCAGGGGCGACCAGTGAACGTCAACGGCAGCTCGGTCGTGGGCGGCTTGCCCCTGTAGCGGTCGAGGTGGTTGCGGCGAGTCTCGTCGGTCTCGTGGAAGCGCCAGTATTCGCCGAGATCGCCGCTGGAACGGAGGGAGCCAAGCTTGAGGACGGCCTCGGCTCCGTCGAGCCCCCATCGCGCGCCGGTGAGGTCCATCCGGTCCTTGATCAAGTGTCGACACGCGCCCTCGATGTCGCCGGTGGCGATCGGCATGCCGGCCGCCAGGTACTCGTCGTACCGCAGGTATCGGCGTTCCTGCTTGTCACCGCGTTCAAGGCCACTCTTCGGCCCAGGCCTGTGAGGTCGGGCGCCGCATGGACGACCCCAGCCCGGCACGGCCGCCCCCACCTCGTAGGCTGACGAATGTGGGTTGACGAATGTCAAGAGAATGCAGGGCCATCGACGCTCGAGGCCAAAAACGCTCTTGCATAACGTTTGCCCCGGCCTGACATTAGCTACGCGGTCACGGTCTCCCGACGCAGTTCCTGGCTCCTGTTGGCGGCTCCGCCGTGTGAGTTTTCCGCGTCCACGCCCCGTCGGCTCGTGTCCGCGCCCCGTTAGTTACTATGCGTTAGTGCTCGCAGTCCGTACGGCTCGCTTATCTGATTGCCCGGTCGTCTCTGTCCGCCGAGCTCTGGTGTCGCTCCAGCGTTCGCCGATCCGCCGCAACTCGATCGAAGGAGGTTGTGATGTTCCTTCAGCGCGCAACTCTGCTAGTTCTTTCCACGGCCGCAGGACTCGCCTGTTCTGGTGCCATTGGCGGTGGCGAAGGGGGCGGCGGCCCGGGCACGGGCGCTTCGGGCACAGGCAGTCCCGGTACGGGCACGCCAGGTACGGGCGCCCCGGGCACGGGCGCGCCGGGTACGGGTGCCCCGGGCACAGGTGCGCCAGGCGCCCCGGGCTCGGGTGTTCCCGGTGGCCCGGGTGCATTGCCACCCGGCATTCCTGCGATCCCGCCGCCGATGGCATGCAAGGCCACGACGCCCGGGCCGTCGCCGATGCGACGTCTCACGCGGCGTGAGTATGGCAATACGGTGCGCGACCTCTTGAAGGTGACTGAGAATCCCGCGACAGGTTTCGCGCCCGAGACGCAGTCGCTCTTGGGCTTCAACAACACAGCTGTGACCCAAGCCGTCAGCACCGTCTTGGCCGAGCAGCTCGAAGGCGGGGCCGCCTCTCTCGCGGCGCTGGCCATCAAGGACATGCCGAAGCTGCTCAAGTGTGACTCCGTCGTGATGGGCGAGGACAACTGCTTCCGCAACTTCGTTTCGGACTTCGGCGCCCACGCCTTCCGGCGGCCCCTTACCCAGCCCGAGAAGGACCGCTACTTCATGTTCTTCTCGGGCCACAAGGCCAAGTACGGATTCGCTCCTGCCGTCGAGCTGGTCTTGCAGGCCATGCTTCAGTCGCCGCACTTCCTCTACCGCGTCGAGTTCGGCGTAGCTGCCACGGCGGGTGCTACGAGCGTAAAGCTCACGCACTATGAAATGGCCTCGCGGCTCTCCTATCTGCTGTGGTCCAGTATGCCCGACGACGCGCTCTTGCAGGCCGCGGCGGAGAACCGGCTCGGTACGCCCGCCGAGATTGCCACCCAGGCGGAGCGCATGCTGAACGACCCCAAAGCGCGGCCCGCTATCGGGGGCTTCTACGGTCAGTGGTTGGACCTCGAGGGTCTCGAGAGCCAGACCAAGGACGCCCGGATCTACCCGAAGTTCACGCCCGCGATGCCCGCGTTGTGGAGGAAGGAGACCGAGTCGTTTATCGACGATCTGGTCTTCAAGGGAGACGGGAAGCTCGAGACCATGCTGCAGGCCGATTACACGTTCGCGAACAAGACGCTGGCGACGTTCTACGGCTACACCGGTCCGACCACGGATGCGACGTTCGACAAGGTGAAGCACGATGGCAAGCGCCTTGGTCTGCTCACACAGGCCAGCGTCATGGCGGCCCAGGCGAACGAAAACCAATCGTCGCCGGTGCGCCGGGGGGTGTTCATCCGCGAGAGCCTGCTGTGCCAGCACCCAGTTCCGCCTCCCGACGACCTCATGGTCACGCCGCCCGCGATCAAGGCGAGCCAGACCACGCGTGAGCGATTCTCTATCCACACCACGGTCCCCCTGTGCGCCGGCTGCCACAAACAGCTCGATCCGGTAGGTTTCGCCTTCGAGAACTTCGACGGCATCGGCGGGTATCGCACCACGGACCAAGGCAAGCCCGTGGATGCCTCGGGCGAGCTGGTGGGCACCGACGTGGACGGGACGGTTACCGGTGCGGTCGAGCTGTCCAAGCGGTTGGCTGGCAGCGAACAGGTGCGTAGCTGTGTGGTCAAGAAATGGTTCCAGTACGGACACGGCCGTGAGGACACAGCCGAAGACACCTGCTCGCTGGAGATTCTGAAAGGCCAGTTCAAGGCCACTGGCGGCAACCTCAAGACCCTCCTGCTGTCCCTCACGCAAACGCCCGCGTTTCAATTCAAAACCGTCGGAGGTGCCCAATGAAGCTCGTCGGACTCCGTTCCCCCATTTCCAGGCGAGCCGTGCTGCGCGGCGCCGCTGGCACCGCCATTGCGCTGCCGATGCTGGACGCCATGGTCCCGCGCCGTGCGCATGCCGCAGTGACTAAGCGGTTTGCCTTCTTCTACTTCTCGTGCGGCGTGGTGCATGACGCCTGGTTCCCGACCGGAACCGAGGCCGCCTTCACGCTAGGGCCTGTGCTCGCGCCGCTCCAGCCCCTGCAATCCAAGCTGGTCGTGCTCAAGGGCGTGGACATCGCCCCGGCCGCCAAGAAGAGCAGCGGCGTCGGTCACAAGCGTGGAATGACCACGCTGACGACCGCCCGGGCCAATGCGAACGAATTTGGTAACGGCATCTCCATCGACCAGCAGATTGCCGAGGGGGTTGGGCAGGGGACCAAGTTCGCGTCTCTGCAGTTCGGCGTGCGGTCCCAAGCTCAGTACCAGGGCACTGGCCATGTGTACATTTCCTACTCGGGACCTCAGAAGCCTATCCCCGCCGAGGACAGCCCCGACAAGATGTTTTCGCGCGTGTTTTCGGGCCTGACGCCGGGCGGCCCCGCGATGCCAGGCGCACCCGACGAGCGCTCAGTGAAGCGCAAGAGCGTCCTAGACTTCGTGGCCGGGGACTTAGGCCAGCTCATCCCACGCGTGAGCACGGGGGACCGAGCCAGGCTCGACGCGCATCTCACCTCGGTGCGCGATATTGAGAAGCGCCTTTCCATCGTTGCGACGGTGGGCGCTGGTTGCCAACGTCCCGCAGTGCCCGCGGGGGGCAACCCTGGGGACTTCCAGACTCTCGGCAAGCTGCAGATGGACATGCTCGCGATGTCCTTCATTTGCGACCTGACGCGTGTGGCGACGCTGCAGTGGTCCACCAGTCAGTCCGGCCAAAACTATAGTTGGCTCAATACGTCGCCCGGTCATCACGGCATCTCGCACACCAGCGACAACGCGTCGTTGATCAAGATCGAGACCTGGCTCATGCAGCAGTTCTTCTACCTGGGCAAGGTCCTCGACGGCGTCAAGGAGCCGACCGGTGGCTCGGTGCTGGACAACTCTGTGCTCATGACCGGCAGCGAAGTCGGAGTGGGGCAGACTCACGCCTTCACGGACATGCCGTTCCTGATCCTTGGCGGAGCTGGTGGTGCCATCAAGGGCAACCGTTTCATGACCTACCAGTCCGCCGCTCACAATGATCTGTACACCTCCATGCTGCAGGCGATGGGGTTGCCCTACTCTACGGTGTTCGGCGACCCGTCTCTCGGCAAGGGCCCGCTTCCCGGCTTGGTCGCATAGCTTGGGCGAGGCCGGCCCCCTGTGGATCCCTAGGCGCGTCGGGTGATTGCTCTTGCCTTCGGACTCGCTTCGTTCCGCCATCATTCACACCACGAACTCGGCCGGGACGGGGCCATCGGGTGCGACCCAGTCCCCATCAGGTCGCGCTCACCCTCCTTGCAGGGTGTACCTAGTGTTGATTGTGGCCGGCCGTCGCCGGGGCTCAGCGGCTGGTCACGGCGTTGGTCAGGATCTGCGCGTATGTGGGGTTGTCGAAGTCGGATGGCTTGTGGCCGGGCATGAAGTAGAAGACGCGCCCCTTGCCGAGCGGCTTTACCCAGCCGGCTATGTCTTGCGTGTAGACCTTGGCGGTCTCCTTGTGCTCGTAGCGCAGTCCGAGCAGCAGCGTGCGCGGGCCGGACAGCACGTGGTTCAGGTAGACCTCCGTCGGCTCCAGGCGGAACCCCGGGCGCTTGCCGCCGCTCGCGTAGGTCACTGTCACCGGGTATTTCAGCGCCCGAGTCGTCACCGGGTGGCGGGGTGCTACGTTCACCACGTCCCAGCTCACGTCGTCGTAGAACTTGTAACCGCCGGCGGCCAGATCGCCCGTCGGTAGTTCGACGCCCAGTTCGGCGAACCAGCGCTTGTTTTTGCGCTTGCCCGAGCTTATCGAATGGTGCAGCAGCACGAGCCTGGCGCCGGCACTTGCGTGATCGAGCAGCGCCGTCTCGGTGGCCTCGGCCAGATCCTTGTGGATGTAGACGATGACCGTGGGATAGGGCGCGAGGTTCGTCGGCAGCTTGTCCTGGGTCACGATCTCGCTCTTGATGTGCGCGCGGGCTTCGAGCTGCTTGGCCAGCGTCTCCATCGCCGGGATCTCGTCGGCCACGATCAGGATGGGCGCGGGTGGCTTTGCATGCGCCCGAGTTGTCACAACCGACAGCGCGCAGGCGGTGGCGAGCCATACGAGGCGACGTTTCGCGATCATTGGTAGACTCTGCCCTTTCGTCAGTGACAAGTCACCGGCGAGAGGGCAGAGCCCCCTTTTAAACCGTGCGTGCGGATTTCCCGCACACGGCTTGCCGATGGTCCTCTTGATCGAGCTTGCACCGACGGGGACGTCGGTTTGGCAAGCATCCGTATCCTGTCTCGAGGTTGTCGCGCTTTTTTCGTCGAGCTTACGCTCGTCGGGGTTGTTAGGTCCGCTCCTGGCGGCCATTCCCTCGCGCTCCCGCCCCAGGCGCGACCAAAGCAGGGCCCCTTCCCTCCGACCGCGTTGTTCTGCGCGGTCATCACCAGTACTACGAGCCCCTCGGACTCTCGTTGCACGGCGCTCCGCCCCATACCCCGCCGGGGCCCGCCGCGAGCTTCGGTGCTCTCGCGTCGGGTGTTGCCTTCGCCGTGAAATGAGCGGCTCGGCCCCCGGATTGTTCATCTGTCGAGGCTGCAGGCTTCACTTCATGTTGCGGCCCGCGTGCTTGCTCCCCGTTGCGCAGCTCTCGCTGCCTGGGGGCCTTTCGACGCCCCGCTTGGATGGGGAGATTTCTCCCCCGCACCTGGGGCCTGCTATCCGGCGCACCGACGCTTACCGGAGCGGGACTTCCACCCGCTGGAAGAGCGCAGCGGCCAGGTAGGTGCTGCCCGGCATCTCCTCGGCGTCCAGCTTGTTGGCCAGATCGACAAACACCGACTCGAAGGTCAGCCGCAACGCCGCCGCCAGGATCTCCTGCGCCGGCGCCTTGACACTGAGTCGCTTCTGCAGCTCGGACAGGCGATCCATGTGGTCATCCAGGCGCCGAGGGCACTGGCGTGGCATGCCCGGTCGGGCTGCTGCGCGGATGACAGCGTCCGGCCTCGGCTGACGGCATTCCTCGCGTGATGGCGACCGTCCGTCCTAGACTGCGTGCGTGAACACTCCCTTTGATCTCGCCCCCTCCGTCGCGTCCGCGGTTCGCATCCTGGTGGTGGGTGGCGTCGCCAACCTGCTGCTGTCGTTCTTGCTGGGCTGGGTGCTGTCCGCACGCCGGATGCACGCGCCCATCGAGTCACACCGCTGGCTGCTGACCGCGCACGAGGTGTCCTTGCAAGAGGGCCTGATGCTCCTGGGTCTGGCGTTCGCGCTCGGCTTCGCGCGGCTGCCCGCGGGCTGGTCACTCGCGGCGGCGTGGCTGCTGGTGGTTGCATCGTTCCTGCAGGACTTCTCGGGCGTGGTGAACTGGCTGCGCGGCACCGGGGATCAGTTCGCCGAGCGATCGGCAGGCTGGGTGCTGGCCGTGCTCAACGCGGTGACCAACACGGCGGGTTTGCTGATCGTGGCTGGCGGCGTGCTGCGCGGGCTGTAGTGCGAAGGATTCGCGAATCTCGGGTGCAACGGCCGCGGACCTGCTAAACAGTCGGGCCCCGTGCCCGGATCGCATCGCCGCCCTCCCCCACCGTCTGAATCCTCCGAAGCCGAACCCGCTGCGCCGGCGTCGGCCGCGACGGCGTTCGCCGCCCTCGGCGCGCACCCGGCCCTGGTGCAGGCGCTCGGCGCGCGCGGCTACGACACCCCGACCACCGTCCAGGCCGCGGTGATGGCACCGGCCTGCGCCGGCCGCGATCTCCTGGTGTCGTCACAGACCGGATCCGGCAAGACGATCGCGTTCGGAATGCTGGTCGCGCAGGCTGTGATGGGTGACGGCGCGCCTGGACTTGCCCGCGGCAAGCCGCCGCGTGCCCTGGTGGTGGCGCCGACCCGGGAACTCGCCGCTCAGGTCCGCGCCGAGCTGGCCTGGCTGTTCAAGGAAAGTGGTGCCCGGGTCCATGCGGTCACCGGCGGCACCGACGTCGGCCGCGATGCGAGGAATCTGCGAACCGGCGCCGACATCGTGGTCGGCACTCCGGGCCGCCTGGTCGATCTCCTGGAACGTACCGCGCTCGATATCGGGTCGCTTGCCGTGCTGGTGCTCGACGAGGCGGACGAGATGCTCGATCTCGGCTTCCGCGAGGATCTTGAGAAGATCCTGGCCGCGGCGCCCAAGGCGCGCCGGACGCATCTGTTCTCGGCCACGCTGCCGCAACCCATCCAGGTGCTGGCCGGGCGCTACCAGAGCGACGCCCTGGCGGTGGATCCGCGCCCGGCCGGCAGGGCAGCCGGGGTTCATGAGGACATCGTCACCGTCATGCATCTATGCGCCCCGGGCGATCGCCTGGCCACGGTCGTCAACGTGCTGCGGGCGGCGGGCGAGCGCGAGCGCGCGCTGGTGTTCTGCTCACGCCGCGACCGCGTCGCCGGCCTGTGCGCCGAGCTGTGCGACCGCGGCTTCGAAGCGGTGCCGCTATCGGGCGAGATGGCGCAGGCCGAGCGCACGCGGGCGCTGGCGGCGGTGCGCGACGGGCGGGCGCGGGTGCTGGTGGCCACCAACGTGGCGGCGCGCGGTCTCGACCTGCCCGAGCTGGGCCTGGTGGTGCACGCGGATCTTCCTGAAGATCCGGATGCTCTGCTTCACCGCAGCGGACGCACAGGCCGCGCCGGCCGCAAGGGCAGAAGCGTCGTCATCGCCGAGACCACCGAGCGCAACCGGGCCGAGCGGCTGCTGCGCGGCGGCCACATCCAGCCGCGATGGACCGCGGCGCCGGCCGCCGACGAAATCCAGCGTGCCGATCGCGAGCGTTTGGCCGCCGAGATCGCACGCGAGGCCGCCGGCCCCGACGACGACGACAGCCCCGCCGCGATGGAGCTGGCCGACCGCCTGCTCGAAAAGGTCGAACCGCGCGCGCTGCTGGCGGCGCTGTTGCGGCGCGAATGGCGTGGCTTGCCCGCGCCAGAAACGCTGCGTCCGGTCGATCTGCATGCGGCGCGCGGGCGTTCGACCGGCCCGGCAATCGCCGCCAGCGGCCGGGCGCGCGACGATATGACACGCCAGGGTGTCGTGCTGTTCACGGTCAACCTGGGCACCGCGAAGGGCAATGCACAGCCGGGCTGGCTCTTGCCCCTCATCTGTCGCCGCGGCGACATCACCCGGCGCGATGTCGGCGCGATCCGGGTGGGCATGAACGAGACCGTGTTCGAGATTTCCGCCGGTGCCGCGCCTGCTTTCGCCGCGGCTTGCGCCGAAGGCGATCCGCGCGCGCCCAGCGTCTTCATCCGGCCTCTCGACGGACCGCCGCCCGCTTTGGGCCAGATGGGCCGGCCGGACCCACGGTCGCGGCCGGATCGGCGCCCGCGGCCAGATCACGCGCCACGCCCGCGCGCGCATGATCGGGACGCCAGCCCGCGCCCGGTGGCGCCGGTAGCGCCACCGCCCGCCCCGCCTGCTCCCGACGCCCCGCCTGCGAGCGCGGCACCTGCGAGTGCGGCCCCGCCTGCCCGCGCGCACCGGCTCGACAGCCCTCGGCCCGCCGGCGCACGGCCTGACCGGCCGCGCCCGGTGGGCCCGCCTCGCGACGGCCCTCGGCGAGATGGCGCACGACCCAGCGGCCCGGGTTCCGACAGTCCCCGTCCCGACAGGCCCGGTTTCGACAGGCCTCGTTCCGACAGGCCTCGTTCCGACGGTCCCCGTCCTACCTGGCGTCCTGGCGGACCACGTTCCGACGAACCTCGTTCCGACGGTCCCCGTTCCGACGGTCCCCGTCCCGACAGGCCACATTCCGACGGTCCTCGGCCCACTTGGCGTCCCGGTGGCCCACGGCCTCCAGGATCGCGCCCGAGCGCCCCACGGCCTGAAGGTCCTCCGCGGCCCGCAGCGCCCCGTTCGGGCAGCTGGCGGCCCGGTGGAACACGCCCGGGTGGCCCACGGCCCGACGGTCCCCGCCCAGGCGGTCCACGTGGCGACGGCTCGCGCCCCAGCGGGCCTCGCCCCAGCGGCTCCCGTCCCGGCGGCCCACGGCCCGATGGCCCACGGCCGAGTCATCCCGGTGGCAAGCGGCCCGGGGGCTTCGGGCCGCCCAAGCGGCGTCCGGGCTGAGCAAGGTTCAGGCGGCGCGCAGGCGCTCGATGTCGGCGGGCGTGGCGCGCACACGGAACACCACCACGTCCTCAAGGTAACACTCTTCCAGCACCTCGAAGGTCGAGAAGATCTCGCCCCGCAGGCGCTGCTTGTCGTAAGGAATGCGCAGCTCGGCCTCGATCTTGTCGGCCACTTCCAGACGGGCCCGACACCCCGACGCGACAAGCGCTCGGCGGAAAAGTGGCCTTGAAGTCACTACCCCCCGGCCGATGTATCCGATGATTCCGCGGATCGTTGATCCTCCATGCACAAAGGACGCATGTTGCTCGGGTTTCTAGTCATCGCTGCGGCGGCGGGCGCGGGGTGTAGTAGCACGGGTTCCGGCACCGCTATCGGCGGCGGGCAAGGTGGCGCGGGGGGTGGTCTTGGCGGCGGGGACTCCGGCGCAGGCGGCGGAACGTCCGCCGGGACGGTCACCGGAATAACCAGTGGTGGAAAGGGTGCTAAGGGGGCGGGTGGTAAGGGGGCGGGCGGATCGGGCGGGGCGGTGACCTGCACGCCGGGTGTCCAGTCGCTGGCGATCATCGATTGCGGCTATCCCGCGGCCGGCGGCAGCCCGCTCAGCAGCGTCGAGTTCAACGAAAGCGAGGTCCTGCGCGCCATCCAGGCCACGGGTGGATGGCCTACGGCCACCATAAGGGTCTTCTACAATGACGAGCACGCACTGACCCTGGGCGTCCGTCAGGTCATAGTCAACGCCGCGAACGGCACGACCAAAACCGACTATCCGATATCGGCGCTGGCGACCAACCCGGGCAGTGCCACCGATCCGAAGACCGGTACCAACGATCTCGCCGGTCCCCAGAGCGGTCTCGACGTTTCGAAACGACCGATGTGGCCGGCGCTGTTCGTCACCGACATCACCAGCAACCCCGACGCTCGCTCCGGAGACTGGCAGCAAGGCGGTCGTCCCCACGGACCGAACGCCGTGTTCGGAACCTGGAAAGGAGCGGTCCGCACCGTGGACGCCACCGTCATGCCGAATCTAATCACGATCACGCCCGACCCCGACCCGATGAAGAACAACTGGATGCTCGCTGGGGGCGATCCGGTGCCCGCGGGGCTGACCGTCAACGAAGGCTTCGGCACCGAGGTGGTATGGAACGTTCCCTTGATTCCCCGCCGGTCATACCGCCTGCAGGCGATGGTCCACGACGGCGATCAGAACAAGGCCGGGGGCGATTCCGGCGAGGCGTGTGTGATCTACTGTGCCGGCGGCACCGCGCCCGCCGACACGCCGGACGCCGGGACGGTGCCGCCCCCCAATTGCCCGATGGGCACCACGACTTGCGGCAGCTCCGCGGGCGCCCTCACGTGTAGCGGGAACAGCGTGTGCGCGAACGGCTGCTGCCTTCGGCTCATCGAGTGAGGGTTGGGCGCGGCTCGCCCCAACGTTGACGCCGGCACGCCCGCCCCCTCGCCGCCGACAAGTGTTACTTCCTGAAGACAGCCATGACGGTTTGGCAACCTCCGTCCGTGACGGCTCACAGGTCGTCGGGGGTGATCGGGCGTCAGCCGCCGGGGTCCAGGTCCCGGGCAGGGCGAGGCGGCCGAAAGAAACGCGGCCCGTAGCGTAGACCAGCTACCGATCAGCTGCGTCCGGCCCGCTCAAGGCTTAGCTTTGTTCCGGGGCAGGCTTCCGGCGCGCCTGGGCGGAGTTGGTTTGGAGTTTTCGGGTTTCTCCGATTCGATGGCGGACGAAGGCGCGAGGCCCGGTATGAGCCCCTCGCGGTAGACGATCGCCGCCCCGACCGCCAGCGAGACCAAGGCGCCGACGGCGAGCGCCCAGCCCAGGCCGTGTCGCCGCGACTTTGCCGACGACCGCGCGATCTCCGGCGATCGCGGCTCGGGCATGGCCGCCCCGACGACCGGCGGCGCCGTCGCAGCCGCCTCAAAGGCGCGCGAGAAAGCAGTGATGGTCGGAAATCGGTCCGCCTGATTCTTGGCCAGCGCGCGGCGCAGGACCTGTTCCACCTCCATCGGGCAATTGGGTTCCTTGGGGTCAAGCGGCGCCGGATCTCGGTTGACGATGTGGCGCAGCACCGTGTTCAGGTCGGCGGCCCAGAACGGATTGGTCCCCGAGATCATCAACCAGGCCAAGCACCCGAGAGCCCACTGGTCGCTGCGATGGTCAACGTCGTCGACGCGGCCGGTGGCCTGCTCGGGCGCCATGAATTCGGGCGTCCCCATCATGGTGAAAGCGCGCGTGAGCTTGGTCTCCGCGGTCCTGACTTTCGAGATTCCGAAATCGACCAACTTGACGAAATTGGCGGCGCCGTCGAGCGGTAGCAAGAACACATTCGCCGGCTTGAGATCGCGATGGACGACGCCCTTGGCGTGAATCGCCGCCAGCGCCGAGGCGACCTGCTTGACGACATCCAAGGCAGCCGCGACCGGCAGATAGCCAACCCGCAAGATCCGTTTTTCCAGATCTTCGCCGTCGAGAAACTCCATCACCAGATAGGGCTGGCCCTGCGGCGTGGTGCCGAAATCGAGCAGGCTGATGATGTGTGGATGGGACAGCTGCGAGGTGACATCGACCTCGCGCCGGAAGCGGGCCAGGGCCTCGGGATTGGCCGCAAGCTCGGGCGTCATGACCTTGACCGCCACGCGCTTGTTCAGGCGGAGCTGCACCGCTTCGTAGACGGTGCCCATGCCGCCTTCGGAGATCAGGCGGGTCAGCTGGTAGGCGCCGTCGAGGATTTCTCCGACGAGCGCGACACCACGATGGTCAGGTTCGCTCATGCTCGACCGCGCCGCTGTCGAACCGTAACAAGGCGAGGGCGCGACTTCAACCGCCAGTCTCGCTGGCCAACAACTGGGACGGGCCGGTCACCTTTTATTGTGGCGGCAGCGTCACCGACACGCGTCTGTGCCGCAACCACACTTTCATCCTTTACGGGCAGGAGAGCGCGAACCGTTTCTGGATCCCGTCGGGGCGCGGTGCCGATCAGCGATCCCAGGCAAACTCGTAGCGCAAGAAAAGCTCGTCGCCGACGCGTTCGACGGACGCAAGGGTCGAGTCGGGGACCTGGTCGGGGGCGAATCCGGGCCCACCCACGATGGTCGGCGCGCGGACGCCGCCCAGCACCCGCGGCACCACCGTGAGGTACAGCTCGTCGACGGCGCGTGCGGCGACCAGTTGCGCGCACACGTCACCGCCGCCTTCGCACAACAGCACGCGCACGCCACGGCCGGCCAACCACGACAACAGGTCGCCCATGTCCACCGTCAGGGTGCCCAATTCCACCAGCTCGGCCACCGTCGCCAGCTCCGCGCGCACGGCTTGCGGCATGCGTGCGGTGTGAACCACGACGGTCGGTCCGCCACGCGCCGGATCGAAAACCTTCATATCCGGCGAGAGCCCCGCTCCGCCGCTGGTCATCACGATCCGCCACGGCTCGCGCTCACGGCGCGCCCGGCGAGCGACACGTTGATCTTCCGGGATCGCCAGGTCGGGATCATCCGCACGCAGATTCGAGGCTCCGATCAGCACCGCATCGGCTCGCGCGCGCAGCGCAACCATGCGCCGCAGATCTTCCCGATGCCGCGACATCGTGAAGGGCCCGGCGCGCAGGCCCGGCGCGGGGTTGATCTTGCCATCCAAAGAAGCGGCGAAGTTGACCAGAACCCGGGGACGCGTGGTCGTGGGCATCCTAGCGTTTCGCGATCTGCTCGATCTCCGCTGCCAGCTTGAAGTCTCGCTCCGACAACCCACCCGCATCGTGGGTCGACAGGGTGATATCGACCTTGTTCCACACGTTGACCCATTCGGGATGGTGTTTCATGCGCTCCGCGACCAGCGCGACGCGGCTCATGAAACCCCACGCCTCGCTGAAGTCCTGCCAGGTGAAACGCTTGAAGATGGCGGAACGACGCCTGGTCTGCTTCCAATCCGGCAGGGCGGCAAGTCGCGCGGCTATTTCCTTCTTACTGGCGGGTCTTGGTTTCATGGGTTGAGTATGTGGGCGGCTGGTGCGATCAGGCAGCGATTTCTACCCACCAAACTCACGGCCGAAGTCGCAAGGCTCGCGGCATAGCGCGGGAACGACCATGCGGCCTCGCGCCCCAGCGGGCCTCGCCCCAGCGGCTCCCGCCCCGGCGGCCCACGGCCCGATGGCCCACGGCCGAGTCATCCCGGTGGCAAGCGGCCCGGGGGCTTCGGGCCGCCCAAGCGGCGTCCGGCCTGAGCAAGGTTCAGGCGGCGCGCAGCGCTCGATGTCGGCGGGCGTGGCGCGCACGCGGAACACCACCACGTCCTCAGGGTAACGCTCTTCCAGCACCTCGCAGGTCGAGAAGATCTCGCCCCGCAGACGCTGCTTGTCGTAAGGAATGCGCAGCTCGGCCTCGATCTTGTCGGCCACTTCCAGACGGGCCCGACACCCCGACGCGACAAGCGCTCGGCGGAAAAGTGGCCTTGAAGTCACTAGCAGTCCGTGGTGGAAGTGGCGTTTTTCACGCCGGCACCGAACACGGTCCGGTCCACCACAGGGCGACCGTTGGTTTGTCGGTTGACCCAGACAGCGGCGATCGGATGCCAAAGACACCGAGGACGCCGTCCAAAACGGCGACGAGGGCAGCCAATGCGGCGGCCAGCCGCCCCTGGAGGCTACGCGGTGTGCCCACTCCAGTTCTCTTTCGCATCAGCAGGCCAAAGTTGTACGCGACGGCCCCAAGCAAGGTCCGCTTCGCGACATTTTCGTGACCTCGGACGTGCATGCGTCTGAGACCGCCGATGTCGTCCACGAGCGCGAAGGTTCGCTCGATCCGTTCACCGCGAAGACGCATCAGCTGCTTGCCGCGGTTTCCGTTCTTGCGGCGGCGGTTCGCGTACACCGCGTCGCGCTCGTCGAGTTCCCCGTCCCATTTCTGTCGGCCGCGCATTGGCTCCGCGATGTAACTGCGCCAGCCAGCCAGCAGCAACGCGAGCATCACCGCCTTGCTGTGGTAGCCCTTGTCACCGACAGCTTCGCTTGGATCCTGCACCTTCTCCGCGGCTCCCTTGTCGGCCAGTTTGCGGGCGTCCGCGATGTTCTGTCGGGCCGCCTCCAAAGTGCCTTCCACCGTCGTGGTGTCGCCCGCCGCACCACCAGCCACCGTTACAGCAACGATGGCGCCGGTGTCCATGTCGACGCCGTGCTCCTGCTTGTGCGCCAGGTGCGTACTGCCGTCTTTCATCTTCATGATCTGGGCGTCAGGGTCGTGCGGGTTCTTCCATTCCTTGTTCGCGCCCTTCTTCTTCCGCTTCCGATCCAATCGCGCCAGGTCCTCTCGCGTTGGTGTCTCGATGCCCGACGCTTTCGCCAGGTCCTTCAGGTAGTCGTCGCATTTTTGCTCGTCATCACGTCGCACGATCGACCGCATTGCCGCGTTGGCCTCCAACGTCGTCCCGTCCACGCCGATCGTCTTGCCCTTGATGAGCCCCTCGTCCATCAGCGCGGCCAGCATCCAGTTGTGCACGGCCTGATGTGTCTCGATGTCGATCAGCCGCCGCGTCCGCGACAGCGTCGAGTGGTCCGGCGGCTCCTCGCCCTCGTGCACGCCAACGAATTCCCGCAGGCTCAGCGAATCGGTAACCCGCCACGCGATGCCGCGCTCGCTGCCGATGCCCTCGAAGTGACCGGCGAAAAGGCAGCGGAAGTACATCCCGGGCACCATGCTCGGCCGCCCCATCACGGCCGCGTAGAACTTCCCGCACAGCCCCTCGACGTACTCGTCGAACTTCCGTTTCCGCAGAATCGCGTTCGCCGCGCTGTAGAACGGGTGGCCTGCAGAACGAGGCATCGCTTTGTAGGTCACGAACAGATCCGGCTGCTCGTTCTCGCGTTTTCCCATCGCCATGCGAGCATCGTGCAGGACCGAGATCGGCCTGTCGATCTTGATCAGGCGTTCAGATGTGGATAACCCCTCCACGACTTTCACCACGGACTGCTAGCCCGCGGCGTACTCTTCGCGAACCCCCGCGATACATCACGCGACCGAACAAGTACACGGCCACCGTCTGCGGAGTCTCCGCGAGTATCATCGGCACCGCATCGTCGAGCCGCACGACTGCAGGATTGCCTCAAGCCGAGGCGGCGTCGCGATCTCACTGGGTGGTCAGTTCACGGCGCGACGCCGGTACCGAACAAGGTACTGGAGCCAATGCCGTTGCACTGGTACTCCGGAGGTCCCCAGCCCGCGTTCACGAGCAAACTCGCATTGCGGACGTTGGTGGCGGTCGGCGTGAAGATCACCTCCACTCCGCAGTTGCCACCGGGCTGCAGCAGGCGCCCGGCACAGGCTTCCTTGTCGACGATGCGATAGTCGCCCGCGTTGACACCTGCGAGGGTGATCTGTGTGATCGTCACGGGCGACGGTCCCGAGACAGGGATGGAGATCCGGATCGGCGCGCTGGACGCCCCGGTCTTCACAGAGCCGAAATTGTGAACGGTTGGATTCAGCGTCAGATCACCTCCGAAGGATGGCCTCGAACCCACCGAGATTGTGGCGCGGCCCCCCAGGCTGCCTACAACGACCAGAGCGGCGGCGCCCGGCCGGGCGGTGAGGGGCGGCGCCACGCGAAGGGTGATCACGCAGGAACCGCCCGCATCAAGGCCGGTAGAGCCGCAACCGTTCTGAACGATCTCGAACGGTTGATCGGTGGCGTCCTCCAACGACGCGGTCACGACGCCACTTGGTGCGGTGCCCAGATTCCGCACAGTGACCGAGCGGGTCGAGGGCGGGCAACTGACAATACCGAAGTCAATCGGACTCTGTTCGACAAACACCAGCCGCGGGCTGCCCACCGTGGCGTCGCGGGCGTCGGCGTCCGGTGCGCCCGAATCGATGTCTCGCCCCTGCCTTGGATCGTTGGGATCGCACGTGGTGCCGCCGGGCACCCAATTCCCCAGGGGTAGGAAATACGCGAAGGACTCTCTGATGTAGTCGCACTCGACGACGATCCTGCCTGCGCAGGTGCACGCGACCTTGCCGATGCAGGCATCCATTTGGTAGTGGCGGCAAACGGTGGGCGGGGCAGAGAGACCGCAGCCAGGCGCAACATGAGCGGGTACCTCCTCCCTGCCGCACAGTCCGCCACCTGGACGGTCGCCCGGGTCAACGTCGCCTGGAACATCAACGCCAGGTAGACCGACGTCCGAGGCGTCAGCGCGATCCGCGGCATGGTCCTGGGCAGGTCCGGAAACCATATCTTGCACAGGTGGTGACAGCACGCCGCGGCTGTCGAACTCGGAGCGAGCGTCAAGAGGATCGAGGCCCGCGTCCGCGGCCACGGGTGGACCGTCCCGGTCGCCCGAGGTGGACTGCGCGCTGTGCATCTTGTCGCTGCACGAGCCAATCGTGAGGGCCGACATGACGAGACCGAAGTAGATGAGGCGTGGTGACATGGGCGCCGGCGCCTTGCCAGGCTCGTGCCAGGGCACGCGTGGTGCTGCGTTTGCCGACGGTGTAAGGCGCTCACCCTCGTCGACCAAGGCCCGCGTCGAGCGGCCGAAACGAGACGGAATTGTCGCGTTTCGAAATGAACCAACCATCGCAAGAAATGTCCGGCCGTCCCTGCTGCCGCTCGATGTCGGCGGGCGTGGCGCGCACGCGGAACAACACCACGTCCTCGAGGTAACGCTCTTCCAGCACCTCGCAGGTCGAGAAGATCTCGCCGCGCAGGCGCTGCCTGTCGCAAGGAATGCGCAGCTCGGCCTCGATCTTGTCGGCCACTTCCAGACGGGCCCGACACCCCGACGCGACAAGCGCTCGGCGGAAAAGTGTCCTTGAAGTCACTACCCCCCGAGCAGGATCAGAGCCGCGAGAGCGGTCGGTTTGCTGCGATCCATGGGGCCGGGCAGTGGGGCTACGCCTCGAGAAGCCGCTTGAGCGTCGCGAGGTATTGCACGTTCTTCTTGCGCATCATCGATCGCATCAAGGGCGTCATGAGGCGCATGAATCCGGACGGCTGCATGACAACCCGGCGGGTGAACCTGGTGCCGCTTCCGGCCGGCTCGAACAGATGGAACACGTGCGGCTTGAGCTTGCCCATCACGAACTGCAGCTCGATGCGCCGGTCCGGCTCGTAGGCCACCACCTCGCCGCTGCCCTGCGTTTCACCCATGAACGGCTTGATGTCCAGGTGGAAGGTGGAGCCCTTGCCGATCGGCCCCTGCGAAGTCTTGGCCACCTTGAGCAGATCCGGATCCCACTTCGGAATGTTGTTCTCGTCCTGCACGAACGCGAACACCTGTCCGACAGGCCGTTCGATCGTGGTGGTCACCTCGACGTCGATCATGGCCGGACTTATCCTTCTGGCCCCGGTTCTTTGCAACGTCCGCGTCAGTGGGTCGCGCCGTGCTACTGTAGCTGGCACGTCGATGGCGCGCCCCGAAAAATACATCCCGCGCACCTTGGAAGAAGCGGTTGCGGCACTCAAGCGCGATCCCACACACGCCGTCCAGGCCCACGTCGACGGTCTCGACGTGGAGCTGAGAGTTGTCCCCTTCGATGCAGCGCACCCGGGCCTCGGAACGCGCCTGGCGGCCATCGGACCATGGGAAGGCATCTCCCTCGAAAACCTCACAAAGGTCTTGCGAGAAGGTCGTGAGTCTGGCGGAAGCGCGGATCCCCCCGAGATGCCGTGATCTGGCTTCTCGACACGAACACCATCATCTACGCCGAGTACGTGGGCGGTGCCGTGCGTGACAGGCTGGACGATGCCAGCAGGCGCGGTCGCATTGTCACGAGCATCCTCGTGGTCGCGGAATTGCTGTTCGGTGCCGAACGCTCTGGCCGACCTGAGGCAAATCGAAGAAAGGTCGAGCAGACGATTCAAGCGATGGACGTTCTGCCGGTGACCATCAATACCGCAGGACGCTTCGCAGCGCTCAAGCAGCACCTCGGATCGCATGGACGAGCGAAAGCTGATATCGACCTGCACATCGCTGCCGCCGCCGTCGAAGCTGGCGCCACTCTCGTCACCAATGATGGCGCACTGCTGGCCGGCGACATCCCGGGCTTGGTCGTCGAAAACTGGATCTGAAGCACGGTCAAATCGCTGATCGCAAGCTCCTCAAGCGCCTTCGGGACTTCCCGCGAAGAACGAATGGACGAATGGACGAAGCCATGTCGTACCAAGGGCATCCCTCGCGCCTCGGGATCTACTGATGCCCCTACTCCCCCTCGCGCATCCTCACCGCCACCACGATCCCCGACACCAGCGTGAGACCCGCGACGGCGCGCACCGCCCACGGCGTTCCCATCCGGTCAGCCAGCGCGCCCGCCGCCAGCGCGCCGATGGCGTAGCCGAGGTCGCGCCAGAACCGGTACACGCCCACCGCAGACGCTCGCCACGACGCATGCGTGCCGTCACCGATGGCGGCCAGCAGCGTCGGATACACCAGGGCCGTGCCGATCCCGAGAAGCGCCATGGCGCCAAACCACAGCTCCGTCGTCGCTCCGTCGGTGGCGACCAGCCAGATCCCGATCGACTGCACCGCCATGCCCGCGGCGATCATCCATTTGCGTCCCCAGAGATCGGACATCGCGCCGGTGAAAAGTTGCGCCCCGCCCCACACCGCCGGATAGACCGCGGCCAGCCAGCCCACGCGCGTGACTCCGGCTGGTGACGCCCAGATCGCGCTCCGCCAGCAAGGGCAGCACCACCCGCTCCAGACCGACCAGCGCGCCCACGAACGCGTTGACCAGCACCAGCAGCGAGAACTGGCCCAGGTTGCGGCGCAGCCCCAGCTCCGGTCACGGCAGGCCGCGGTTCGCCCGCAAGATGGCGTCCATCTCGACGGGTTTGGGCGGCACGGTGCCGGCCACCTTGTCGACAAACGTCGCGACCGGCAATGTCAGTGCCTCGTTCCAGCGGCGCTTCTCGAACGTCAGCGTGCTGGCCGGCTTGCCGCTCATGCCCACGCCGCATGCTGATCCCGCGAAGTGCGCCGGGTAGATCTCGATGTCGCCGGGCAAGGCCAGCAGGCGCTGAAGGCTTCCGTGCAGAGCCTGGGCGTTGTCGCGTTCGTGGCCGGGCAGATCGGGGCGCCCGACCGAGCCCACGAACAAGGTGTCGCCGGTCAGCAGGAACCAGGGATCGGCACCACGGCGCAGATCGGTGACCAGAAGGCAGATGCTCTCCGGCGTGTGACCGGGCGTGTGGATCACGTCGACGAGAGTGTTACCAAGGGTGATCCGCTGCCCGTCGTCGCGCGGCGTGAAGGAAAACGGGACATCGGCGCTGCGCTGCAGGCAATACGTGGCCCCGGCGCGGGCGGCCAGTTCGCGCCGGGCGTGGCGCGCACGCGGAACACCACTACGTCCTCAAGGTAACGCTCTTCCAGCACCTCGCAGGTCGAGAAGATCTCGCCGCGCAGGCGCTGCTTGTCGTAAGGAATGCGCAGGTCGGCCTCGATCTTGGCGGCCACTTCCAGATGGGCCCGACACCCCGACGCGCCAAGCGCTCGACGGAAAAGTGGCCTTGAAGTCACCACGATCCGCGCGCCGTCGAACTGGCCCAGCGCATACGCGACCGCCACGTGGCGATCCGGGAGTAAGGGGGGCCCTCAGGGAATGATGAGAGGCGGGCACCCAAACGTGATGCTGACGTTCACTGTTTGCGAACCCTTCAGCCGCTCGCAGGTCGAGCCGTTGAGCTGGAGCGACTTTTGGGCGGCGTCGTAGCTCCAGCCATTCGCCACATCCTTCGGGATGACCATGCCGTCGATCCTGACCGCCGCATTCGACGAAGCCGGCGCCTTGCTGAGCGAGAACACGCAGGTGGCCGCCCGACCGGCGATCATGTTCAGGATCGTGATCAGATCCTGGTGCGTGTTCACCGGGTGGTAGCGTGGCATATCCGTGCGCGGCGCCGCGCCCGCCACCGCCATCATGTCGAGGGTCACGCTGGCGACCGAACCGTCTGTAGCGATGCCGATAACGTAGGTCGTGAAGCCGGCCGCCACCCCCGCTTCAATCGCAGCGACCGCGCCCTCCCGATCGCCTCCCGCCAAGCCATACAAGTTGCACGTGGGCTCGCCGTCAGTGATCAGGACGATGGCCTTCGGGTTCTTGGTCGTGCGCGCCCGCAGATAATCAACCGCAGCTTTCACGGCAGTGGGCGTGGGTCTCTCGTTGTCGAACGGGCTGTTGTGACCGGCCGTGGTGATTCGGTCGGTGATGGCCGCGTGGCTCTCCCGCCGGACGCCCTCGTCAAGGCCCGGCGTGACTCCACAGCCCGACATGCTGGGGAACATCTTGAGTCCCCAGTGCACGGTGGCCTCGGTGGACCGGAGCGTGTCGTCGAGCGCGGCGGTTGCCTCCGCCCAGCGGGTGGTCATGCGATTGTCCGTGGCGCTCATCGACGACGAGCGATCCAGAACGATCACGATTTCGGGTGGCATGCGCTCGAGCTCAAACTTCTCGGGGCCGCACGGCTGGCCGCTACCGACGCTGGGCGGGTCCGCCATACCGCGGCCGGCGCCACCTGCGCCACTCGGGGCATCGAACGATGTCCCGGCGCTCGCGTCCCTACGGCCGGTCGGGGAAGGCGACTGGCATGCGACAGCGGCCAGACAGGCAGGCCCAAAGGCCCACCTGGCCAGCGCGCGCCCGAAGTTCGACTGACCGCTCACTTGCACAACCGCCAGACAAGCACAGAATCCCCGGATTGGAGGCGCTGGCGCGCGCCCGAGCATGAAGAGGATGCCCCCAGGATGCCAAGGCCCGCGATGCCGACGATGACCTCGAAGGTTCGATCCGATTCCTCGTCGTGCAGCAGAAGATGTATTCGTCCGCGCCCGAGGCATCGATTGCAGACCGCCGTGCGGTGCTCAGTCCCGCCACACGGAGGACACTCCGCGACGGCACCAGGGGTCGATGCGGAAATCGCCCCGTCGCAGATGCAGATACGACCGGACCCGCGACAGCGGGGACAGACGAGCCACTCGGCTGGCGTCGGAGTCGCGGCCTGTGGCGTTGCCGGGTTCTGGTGCGGCATGGGTTGCGCATGAGCACACGCGAGAAAGAACCCCACCGCCCCGAGCGCCAGCCATTTCTTCACGTCGCGGCGCACGTGGTCTCGAGTTGTAGTGCGGCCACGAGTAGCGCTTGCGCGGATCGATCTGCAGCTGAACTTCGAGGATGATGCCCAGGACTGGCGTCTTGCCCCCGAGCCGCACCACCAGATCAGCGCGGTACTCCGGCGGCGTAAGATCGGTAAAGGTGCT
>JANPCZ010000274.1:0-26652 GCA_031431215.1 Myxococcales bacterium | reverse complement strand
ATCTTCAATCGCTCCGTCGGTCCGTTCGAGGCCGGCCGCGACGAGATCACATTCCTCAAGTCGGTCCACCTGCCCGACCCTGCCGCGACTGGACGCGCCGGCACCGCCGGTGTGTACCGGTCGCCGTTCTCGCTGCCCGACGGCGAGATCCTGGCGTCGTACGCTGCCAACGTCGCCAGCCCGGCCGGCGATACGCCCCGCTACGACCTGGTCGCGGTGGATTCACAGACCGGGGCGCGCCGCATGTTGCTAGCCGGTGGCGCGCAGTCGTTGGTTGAAGGAACCCTGGGCTACAAGCGCAGTTCGCGCCTGCTGTTCCGCAACCTACCGCAACTGGTGTTCGGTGGGCGCGGCGGCACCGGCGGCGACAAGGCGACCATGCACTTCCCCGACCTGCCCATGCTGGCGACTGTTCTAGGCGCGAACTTGCGCCGCGGCCGCAACGTCGCAGCTTTCGACAGCGCCGCCGCCCTGGCGGTGTACGAGGTGCGTGGCCCGACCTCGAACGCGCCCGGCGCCAACATCGTCCAGGGCGTCCATAGCGAGCGCAAGCGCCTCGGCTCGGCCCCCTTGGAAAGAGACGGCTCGCTCAAGGTGCAGCTACCAGCCGGCAAGGCCCTCATCCTCGAAGTCATCGACAAGGCAGGCAAGCCGCTGTTCACCATGTCCGAGGAACACCAGCTCGGCCCCGGCGAATCCATCTCGCCCGGGGTCCCGCGCAAGTTCTGGAACGCGGTGTGCGCCGGCTGCCACGGCTCGGTCACCGGTCAGGAAACCGAAGTCGCAGTCACCGCCGACGCGCTCACCGGAGCGTCGGTGTCGTTGTCGCGCGACCAGCCTGCGAAGTCGTTGCGCTGAACTTCTCGTCGCGCTTGAGGTGCTGCGCCGCCATGGCAAGGAAGCGCTCGCGTGCGAAGCAATGGTCGACGACCAGCCGCGAATAGCTTGGCGTCCGTGATCTCCGGTGCGTGGGGGGTGTTGCCGCCACCCGCGTCGCAGCCTAACGCCAAAGCTGCGGTACACAGTGTGGCGCGCCGGAGCAACGCGACTGTTCGGGGCAGCCCGCTCATGAAGACTCCTTCGGCTGCAGAAACGGCCCCGGGCACAGCGGCAGCGGCGGACTGGCGCTGCCCTGTGACGCCATCCGGGACATAGGCCCGCCAATGCTGCAACACCGGGGCGTGAGGCGCACCCGATGCGCAACAGGCCGATCCGGTTGCAGGCTGGCGTGATCGCGCAGCAGCGCTTGACGTCCGTGGTGGCACGGCCGTTGCTGGAGCGACGTGCGCCCGCCCTTGGCTAAGGGCGGACACAACCAAGCAGTTCTTCAACGAAAGAGAGGACGAAAATGAAACGGTTTGCGCTTTGTTTCGGTCTACTGTTCTTGCCGCTGGGCGTGTCGCTGAAGGCACACGCCTTCGCCGACGTCGCCCAGGGCGGCAACACCTGTTCTCCGGTGAAGGAGACCAGCCCGAGCATTTTTGCCCGGATCAACAATGCCGGCTGGAGCATCAGCCCGACGGACTACCTCTCGCTGTCCTGCCCGGTGGCCAGGCCGCTCCCCTCCTCGACCAAGGTGTGGCCCGTGGTCTACGTCCAAGGCATCGCCAACAAGACCTTGACCTGCACCTTCGTCGTCAGCGACGTCTATGGCGTTGTGATGAAGTCGGTCAGCAAGTCGACGTCGTCGGCCGGCAATCAGCCGCTGTACTTCGGCGACATCACCCACGCCGGCGCCGGCTGGGGCAGCTACGGTCTGTCCTGCACGCTGCCGCCACTCGCTCGCATTCACGGCTACTACGTGTACGACTACTAGCACTCGAACCGGAGGCCGCCGGCCGCCTCTCTCGGGGCGGGCGGCGGCCGCTTGCTGCGGAGGATCGATCGATGCGCAACATGTGGACAATCGTATTGGCGCTGGCCACCACCGCTATCGCCAACGGCGTTTGGGGGCGCGTGCGCGATCGGCCGGTGGCCGCGCGGCCGACCGACGCGGCCCACGCCCAGGGCGTGGCCGACGACGACGCGGCCGAGCTGGGCCGTTTGCGCGAGCGCGTGGCCGGTCTCGAGCGGTTGGTCTTCCGAACGTTGCGCAGCGGCGCGAGCGCCCCGGCCGGCGCGACGGAAGGCGCGGCGAAGACTGACCCGGAGCCCCCGAGCGTGGAGGGCAGGGAAGAGGCGTTGGCCGTCCAACAGGCCGAGCGCCTCGAGCGGCTCAGGAAGCTCGAGCGCCTCCTCGCCTCCGAGCCGGTGGACGCGTCCTGGAACCGCGAAGTCGGCGGGAGCACGGCGGCTTTCTTCCAGCGCCGCGAGATCGAGGGCCTGTCGCTCGCGTCACTCGCCTGCGGGACCTCGCTCTGCAAGATGGAGATCGCCGCCAAGAACGCACTCTCCACCGAGACGTTGATCGATCTCTTCGGTCCGCACTTCGCGAGCTTCGGCGAGGTGTCGACGTCCGCGTCGACCAACCCCGACGGCAGCGGCGCCGCGGTGGTCTACCTGGCGCGGCCCGGGGCGCACCTCGATCTGTAACCAGCGCGGCGCACGGCCGCTTGCAACGACGTGGGACAGGCGCGGCGCAACACGCGCAACAGCGGCGGCTGCAACCCGACGCGCCGGGGGCGCGTAGCGATCGGGCCGGCGGGGGCCAGCCAAACGGAAGAATACCCGGGCCAGAGCGGATGGGCGCGAACGTCACCGCCGGGTGCGGGAGCGCCTGCGCAACAGAAGCGCCAGCGCGAGGATCGGCGCCAGCAATGCCATGGCCGAGCCGCCACTGGCAGCGCCCACGCGGCAGCGGCAGCCCGTGGCCTGCACCTGCACCATCCCACTCCGCCAGCCGAGAGTGCCGCCTGAATCACCTAGAGACACGTGAGCGGCCTCTACAATATCAAGCGGCGGCACTCCTTCTTCAGCTATATGGACGTGATCGTGTTCGAGATCCGATACTCCGTGGTCGTGCGGGCTGCGTAACGCAACCCTCCAGCAACCTGGTCGATTCCAAGTGGCAAGCCCGAGCATCGGAAGGTTCCAGATAGTCAGTCAGCTCGGCCGCGGCGGGATGGCAGACGTCTTCGTCTGCCGGTTGCAAGGGCTCGGCGGCTTCGACAAGGAGGTCGTCGTTAAGCGCATCATTCCGGAGCACGTGGGCGACCACAACTTCGTGAGGATGTTCCTCGATGAGGCGCGCATCGCGGCCAACCTGAACCATTCGAACATCGTCCAGGTCTTCGAGATCAACGAAGTCGATGGCATTCCGTACATCGCGATGGAGTACGTGAAGGGCGTCACGCTGGGCATGGTCATCAGGGAGGCGCACAGACAGAAGAACGTCCACTTCGGCCACTGCGCCAAGCTAATCGCCGGCATCTGCGCGGGGCTCGACTATGCGCACAACGCCCTCGACGCCGACGGGGAGCCGTTGGGACTCGTTCACCGCGACGTCACCCCCGGCAACATCGCGATCTCGCGCGAGGGCGTGCCCAAGCTGCTGGATTTCGGCGTGGCGAAAGCCAACAAGCGGCTGGCCAAGACCGAGGCGGGGACCGTCAAGGGCAAGGTCCGCTACATGGCACCCGAACAAGTGCTCCACCTCCCGGTCGATCAGCGCGCCGACATCTTTAGCCTCGGCGTTTGCTTGTTCGAGCTGACGGCGAGTCGCAACCCCTTCGGCCCGAAGGAGATCGACGAGTTCGCGGTCATCAGGAACATCATCCAGGGAACGCTCGTCAAGCCGTCGGAGATCGTCCCCGGCTACCCTCCCGAGCTCGAAGAGATCGTGCTCTCGGCGATGGAGCAAGATCCCGAGAAACGCTGCCCATCGGCCCGCGTGCTGCACGATCGACTTGAAGCGTTCGCGTCTTCCGGCGCTTACGCCTCGAACTCGCGCGAGCTCGTGAAGTGGCTGCACGCGTTGTTCCCAAACTTTGGAGCCCTGACCACATCCGACAAGCTCACGGCGTTCACGGGTATCGACAGCACGCCCAGCGGCGCGACGCCGTCGCCGCTGCCGTCTGGCTCGTCGACGATGTTGCTGCGGGTGCCCTCGCCCCAGGGCATGCCCGCCCCAGGTAGCGGCGCCGACAGCGATCGCAGCCGCGTCGACATCCCCTCGGTGGCAACGCGCGTCGATACCAGTCCCAGCGTCAAATCGAAGACTGGAGGCGGTCGTGGCGGGATGACGTGGGCGGCGTTCGGGGGCATCGCGCTGCTGGGTGCCGCCGCCTTGTTCCTCGTGGCCCAGCGAACACCGGCGCCGGGGCCTACCGCACCCGTCGTGGTGCCTGCGGATCCCGCAGGCACCACGGATGACGAGGCCGCCAAGCAGTACCTCGAGGCCGCCGACGAATTGGTGAAGGACAAGCGCCTCGACGCCGCGTTGGACCTGGTGAGCAAGGCCGGTGAGCTGAAGATCAGGAGCCCCGACCTGAACATTCGCTTGGCCCGGCTGGGCGACTCGCTCGCGACCCAGAGCCTGCTTCGCAGAGCCAACAATCAGCTGAAGGCCAACGAGCGGCGCGCCGCGATCGAGTCCGCCAAGCTCGCGCTCGATCGCGACGCCGACAACGCCGAGGCCATGAACATCATCAGTGCCGCGAAGGCAGGCGAGCGGCCGGCGGGGTCTCCGCCTATCACGGGCAAGAACAAGGAGCGAGCCCACGATGCTTCAATCGCGATCCTGACCAACGTACCGGCGCTGGTCTATATCGACGACGATCCCATCGGCCGGGCTCCCATCAGCCGCCGCGCGATCTCCGTCGGTCGACACGTCGTGCAAGCGCGCGCGCACGGCTACCGACCTGCGGAGGGCGATGTCGAGGTGGCGCCCGGGAAGGCGGTGTCGCTCACGCTCACCCTGCTCGCCGACACGACATCGGCAGAGGCCCACTCGATGGCACGCGGCGAGGAAAACCCGCCCGCCAAGGGCTCGTCGGCGCCGGGCATCGCAGAGCAGGTCCCCGCCTTGGGATCGGAGCCCGCCAAGGCGTCGGCCGCGACCTCGCCCTCGTCGGCGCCCGAACTCAAGCAGGCGAGCCTCAAGACTCTCGCGCCCACCCCGCCCGGAGCGTCGCGCACGCAGGCAGCAACCCCGCCGGCCGAAACACCAGCTGTCGCGATCGTGGCTCTTCCCACCGAAGCGTTGGCGAGCAGCCCGGTGAAGTCAGTGACGCCCAGGTCGCCGATTCCCGTTCCGACCTTGCCGCGCGTGTACGTCGCCAAAGACGGGACGCAGCTCGCGCGCGTGTGTGCGGCCGTCGAGTTGGCGCTCGTGTCGCAGGCGGGTGTGACGCCGGCCTTCGCGCGAGGGATCACCGGACCTATCCGGCGTAGCGTCGGTACGAACTCGGCGCTGTACCCCGTGGCAATGTACTACTTCATCGTGCGCGAGGCAGGCCTGCAGCACGACAACCACACCGCCGCCGCGAACCTCGCGTCCGCGCATGGCAGCGGTATCCTCTTGAAGCTCAAGAACCTGCCCGCGATCGAGCGCGCGCCGTAGGCCGCAAACCAGGCGAACCGCCGGCGCTGGCGCTACCGATGATCCCGCTCCTGGTAGAGTCACAGAGAATCATGGCCCAAGACAAGCCTGTGCGTAACGCAGCGACCAACGCCGACTTGACCGCCAAAGACCCTCGCGGCCACTCCGGCCCCGAAGTCTTGACCGAGCGTGAGTTTCTGTTCCTTGTGCTGGAGGCGGATCGCCCCATGGCCGGAGGGGCGCGCTACAGCCTCGATGGCGTGACCGAGGTGTCGATCGGTCGCGGCGAAAACCGAAACGCACACCGTGAGCCCGGTCCTGCGGGCGTGCGCCTGGTGCTGCGCGTGCCCGGCTCTTCGCTGTCGCGTCTCCATGCCCGGCTTGTGCGGACGCCCGAGGGCTGGGTGGCGATCGACGAGAAATCGACGAACGGCACCTACGTCAACGGCCGACCCGTCGAACGGCAGGCGCTGACTCAAACCGACGTCACCGAGGTCGGCCACAGCTTCTTCCTGCTGCGTGCCTACCCCCGTCGCGTCAACGAGCCAGCGAGGGATCTCGACAGCAGCGAGGACTCGGAGAGCCTACCGGGGTTCATGACGCTCGTACCGCCAATCGGCGATCGGTTGGCAGAGCTTCGCCAGGTCGCGCGCTCTTCGTTGCCCGTGGTGCTCACGGGGGCCACGGGGACGGGGAAGGAGATCCTGGCGCGCAGCATTCACGCGCATTCGGGACGCCAGGGGCCCTTCGTCGCCCTCAACTGTGGCGCGCTCACCAAGAGTCTGGCCGAGAGCGAGCTGTTTGGGCACGTGAAGGGATCTTTTTCGGGAGCGGTGGCGGACACGCCGGGTTTCGTGCGCGCGGCCCATGGTGGCACGCTGCTGCTCGACGAGCTTGCGGATCTCGATCGCGCGGTCCAGCCCATCTTTCTGCGCGTCCTGCAAGAGCGCGAGGTCGTTCCGGTTGGCAGCGCGCGGCCGCACCGCGTGGACGTGCGTTTCATCTCCACCTCGCCGAATCGTCTCGAGGATCTGGTCATCCGCGGAGAGCTGCGGGCGGATCTGCACGCCCGCCTCAGCGCCTTCGCCTTCGCTGTGCCGCTGCTCTGCGAGCGTCCCGAGGATCTGGGCCTGCTGGTGGCGGCCCTGTTGAAGAGACACGGCGTCGCCCCCGCGACCGCCCCGCGGCTCTCGTCTGAGCTGGCTCTGCAGTTGTTGCAGCACACCTGGCCGCTCAACGTGCGCGAGCTCGAGCAAGCACTGCTGCGCGGGGTGGCCCTGTCGAGCGACGGGATCATCTCCGCGGCGCAGATGCCGACATCCAGCGTGCCTGAACCGGCATCGGCGTCATGGAAGGCCAGGGGCGCGGGCACCAAGACGCGCGTGTTGACCGCAGAGGACGAGCGCTTGCGCCAGCAGTTGCTGCACGAGCTGGAGAGCGCCGGAGGCAACGTTGCTGATGTCGCTCGCAAGCTGGGGAAGGCGCGCATGCAGCTGCACCGGTGGATGAAGCGCCTGGCCATCGACCCAGAGTCGTTCCGGCGCTGAGTCAGCGCTGCTCGCCCCCACGGCCGAGCGCTTGCGCCCAGCCGTGCCGACCGCGGACTTGCAGGGGTGCCCTGGGTGCGCGTATGTTGCCCCGCCGTGGGCGGCCAAGCGAAACAAGTATTACGTCAACCAGGAGGCTTCTCGCGCGCATTTCGTCAGGTGATAGCTTGCGCGGCCGTTGCCTTGCCGATGTTCTCGTGCGGGGACGAAAAAGCGAAGAACGAGATCACGCTCGGCTTCGCCAACGACTTCACAGGCAGCCTGAGCAGCAAAGCACGCGCGGTCGACAACGGCGCGCGCCTAGCGCTCAAAGAGGTCAACGCGGGTGGAGGAGTCCTCGACAACGCTTTGTCGATAGAGGTCTTCGATTCGCGCGGCGTCGCCGCAGGTGGAGAAGCGGCCGCGAAGCATTTCATCGACGTGAAGCGATACCCCATCATCTTTGGCCCCCTCGGCAGCGACGTTGGCCTCAAGATGTTGGAGTTCACCGTTCCTGCGGGCGTCCTTTTGATTTCGCCTTCGAACACCAGCACCGACTTCACAACGTATCCGCATCATGGGCTCTACTTCCGAACGATCCCCTCGCAGGCGGCGCCCATGTATCGCTTGGGTGACTATCTCTTCGCGACGGGGCACCGAAGAGTCGCCATTCTCGAAGGTGACAACGCCTATGCGAAGAGCATGGCGACCGAGCTGAGAAAGCGACTCGAACAACTCATCTGCACGGACGCGACTCCGTGCGCCGCGATTTCGAGCGAGATCCATTACAAGGAGCCGGCGCCGTCAACCTATGGGTTCAAAGCGGACCTCGACACCGTGTATGGGCAGTATCCGGACGCGGTATTCCTTTCGAGCTATCCGCCGGAGGCAATCGGATATCTGAACGCCTGGAAATCCAACCTCGGCAGCTGGAAAGTGACATGGATCGCTTCTGATACCGCCGCCACCCGCGACGTTCTCGAGAACGTTGGCACTACGCACACCGATGGCATGCTCTCGGCGTCCTTCGCACGTTCCGGACCAGGGTGGGACTACTTCAAGAACCTGTACGAGACGACCTTCGCAGAGGAGGCAGATGCACGCACCGCAGAGGCCTACGACATGATTTTCCTCACCGCGCTGGCGATCAACAAGGCAGGCTCGACGGACGGCGCTGCGGTCGCAGCAGTGATGCGTGATATTTCCAATCCCCCCGGCATCGTAGTCGGCCCCGGCGAATATGCCCGCGCGGTCACGCTCGTGAAAGAGGGCACAGACATCAACTACGAAGGCGCGGCAGGCCCCCAAGATTTCGATGCGGCCGGCGATCCGCAGGCTCCGGTGGCATTGACGAGAGCCTCTGGTTCTCAATTTGTCACAATCGAAGTTCGTTGAACCGTCCTTGGGCCCAGGGAGAAGGTGATGGCGACACGGCAAACGCGGCGTTGGCGCGGCGTGGTTGGACTCGTTTGTCTATGCACTGTGACGATGGGCCGACGGTCGTTGGCTCAAGAGATTGAAGCCCAGCCCGAGCCTCTGGAGCTCGAACAGCTCCTCGATCTCGATCTGGCGGTCCTGACCACGACAGCATCGAAGTCCCTGCGCACCTCGGCAGAGGCGCCTGCCATTGTCGCCATCGTCACACGCTCGACGATGGAGGCCTACGGCTACCGCACCGTGGGCGAGGCCATTTCCAGCCTTCCGGGTTTCTTCGTCGTCGACGACTTTGTCACAGCGAATGTCGGTGTTCGCGGGCTTTCCGGTGGGCAGGATGCCTGGAGCCGGGTCGTCAAGGTGCTCGTCGATGGCCAAAGCGCCATGCACTACAACACGGGCGGCGCATTGCTTGGCGCGGAGTTCATTCCAGTCTCGGCCATCGAACGGATCGAGGTCATCCGAGGTCCTGCCTCGGCGCTCTATGGCGCCAACGCATTTTTGGGCGTCATCAACGTCGTCACGCGCGCTCCTCAAGAGCGACAGCTGAACGTCTCAGTTGAAGGGGCGCGCATCGGGACCAGACTCGGGTTCGGCGGTGAGCTCTTGAGCAGTGCGTCGGCAAAGGGCGCTGGGCTCCTGGTCGCAGCTTCAGGGGAGCAGCTCGATCGTTCGGGTCACGCTGTCCCCGGGTCATCCCCTGACCGAGACAAATACGACGGAGCAAGGACGATCGGGGATCTGTCGAAACCGTTCAGCATTCTTGCCAAGGGAAATTGGACGCACACGCTCGGCGACACGCAGGCAAGCTATCTGTATCAACGTCTGTACGCCAACTCGAACTTTTCGCCGATGAGTGTGCTGATCGAGAAGAACAGCGTGGCGCAGCAGAACGGGATTCTCTCTCTTCGCCACACCAAGGCCTTCAACGACTCGCTCGAATTGAGATTGTACGGCGGACTTACGCATGGACGCTCCCTCCCGGAGGAGGTCATCGACACCGGAGATCCTTCCATGCTGCGACGCGAGAGAAGCAACCGGGCGGTTTATGGATCGACCGAGCTTCAATACGCGTTCAGACGACACTCCTTTCTCCTCGGCGTGGACGGGCTCTGGGACAAGGACGAAGGTGACCTCATCTTTGAAGAGCTGAGGAACCCTGGCGGACTCCCCGGCAACAGAATATTTCGGGAGAAGGGCGCCTCGCTCGAGTACCTCAATCTGGGCACGTATACGCAGGCCATCGTCGAGCCTCTCAAGGGTCTGACGACCACCGTTGGTCTCCGCTTCGATCGAAATTCTCGCTGGGGGAATCATTTCACCTCTCGCGCCGGCATCGTCTGGGAGCCGCGCAAGCGCCTCCATCTCAAGCTCCTCTATGGACAGTCCTTCGTTCCTCCGTCGCCAAGCCAGACGGTCGGAGTCGCGCTGAAGCGCGATGGCGGTATTCGAGGAAACCCAAAGCTAAGAAGCCAGACTGCGCAAACCGGCGAGATCGCCGCTTCGTACCAGACGCAGGGCGGATGGAGCGCTCAGGTCGTCGGCTTCATCACCGAGGTCAAAGACCGGATCGAGTTCATCGAGCTGGCGACGGTGAGTGAGGCGCGGAACTACACGCGGAGCTTGAGCGTCGGCGGCGAAGTCTCGGCTGAATTTCGCAGATCCGCCTTCTTCTCGAAGGTAGATGTCTCGTTACAGCGTACAGCGCTGGACGATCCTCCTGTTCCACAGACCTGGTGGCTCTGGGCGTACGGTGACGAGACGCCGGGCCAGTACATGGCGCCGAACTACCCGCAGATCATGGGACATCTTCATGGTGGTCTGACATTCCCAGACCAACACGTTCAGGGCTCGCTGTCGCTCGCTGCAGTGGGGGAGCGCAAGACTACGGCGGCCAACATCCGCCGTTCGGGAGGGCCCGCCCCGCTCCTGTCAGGGTTTCTGGATCTCGCGCTACACCTGCGGGTCTTCAATCTGCGCCTGATCGAGAACAACATGACTGAGGTGTCGTTTCACGCGACCAATCTCTTGAACAGCAACTACTCGCACGGCGGTGCGCTCGGTGTGGACATCCCTGGCCGGAGTCGCTCGGTCTTTCTCAAACTCACCCACGCTTTCTAGTGCTGCGGAGGCCCTGACTCGCCGGCGCTCGTCCCTTGATCCGGATCGGCCACGGTGAGACTGCGCCTCCCGCGGTCCTGCCACCTCTTGAGCCACACGTCCATCCACGGCGCTGAATTGCCTGACGGCTCCAGCGTGTCCTCCACAGGAGCGCTGCTCAAAGGCCTGTCTGGCTTGGTGACAGTGACCAGCGCTGGAAGTAAGTTGGGCTGGATCAACGTCCCCTTGAACAGCACCGTCACAGGTCTGATCATCGGCACCACCACCCACGAGGTTCTGCGAAAATTCCAGGCTGGTGTCATGTTGCCTGACGGGTCGGCCGCCGCCGACCAGCGGTTTCAGTTCTTCGCATCGGATGCGGCGGTCCCGAAACTTACCGAGGACGGCTGGCGCCTGTTTGACGCCTACGTCGCGATCGCCAGCGGCCTCGGGTGCGGCCTGTCCGTTTGCAACTAGGGATTTCAACATGTCTCAAAGACGAACCGCAGGGAGTAGGAACGCCATGCTGGACACACGCCGAAGAAGAGAACTCTGCTGCCTTGGCGCGCTTCTCCCCGTTCTTGGGCTTGCGGGGTGCGGCAGCCCCGACTGGGACGGGGTTCCTGCCCGAAGCGAGAAGCCCCTAACAGGATTCGAGGCCCTCTCCGCCGCCTGCCTCAGTTGACCTTCTCCCATTTGGGGCTTCGCATGGGCTAAGCTTCTGAGAGTGCGTCGCGCCCAGGTGGCTGCTCTTGCCGTTGCCGCCGTGGCAGCCTGCTTGTCGGTCGCGCCGGCATCGGCCGCCCTGCAGGACGAACTGGCGACGCTCGGCTTCTGGCAGCGGTGGACCCGCATCTCGGCCCTGGCGACCACGCCTGACGGCTACCTGTGGATTGCCACCAACTCGGGGCTGATTCGTCACGACGGGCAGCGGTTCGTCACGTTCGGGCGCGATCACGCACCGGCGCTGCCCTCCTACGATGTCAGGGCTCTGGCCGTCGGTCGGGACGGCTCACTCTTCGTCGGACTCGACGAAGGGGGAGGTCTGTGGCGCCTGCGCCAGGGCGACCTGACACGCCTCGCCTTCGAGGGGGCGTCAAAAACCGCTGCCATCCGCTCGCTGGCAGAAGGCGCTGACGGAGCGATCTGGATCGGCACGACCCAAGGACTGCTTCGCTGGAGCAACGGGCGTATCTCTTCCTACCTGGGCGCCCCCGGTGCTCCAGCCGAGCCCGTGACGACCCTGGCGACAGATCGTGACGGTCGCGTCTTCGCGGGCACAGCGGCCGGGGTCTACGGTTTTGCGCGGGATACTTTTCGTTTGATCGTGGGTACAGCGCCCGCGCTCGACCTAGCGCCCGACGGCACAGGTGGCGTGTACGTGGCCAGAGACGGCCAGGGAATCGTTCGCGTAGACATGTCGGGTCGGGTAATCGCCCTGTCTCCTCTCGGGGCCGAATCGGGCGACGGCGGCGCGGGCGCGTTGCTCTTTCGCGCCGTGAGGCTCATCGCCGATGGAACCCTGTACGCCGGAACCACGCGTGGGCTGGAGAGGCTGCGCGACGGGCGCTGGGAGGTGCTCCCGACCGGCATCGTGGACCATCTGGTTCTTGATCACGAAGGATCGTTTTGGCTGGGACGAAACGCGGGGGGCCTGATACGTGTGGGAACGCGCCGCCTGCGAGTGGTAAGCGTCGGCACCTCCCCCGCCGACGCAAGGGCCTACGCTGTGCTGCCCATGCAGGATGAGAGTGTGTTCGTCGCCTTCAGCCGCCGAATCTTGCGAATCAAGGGTTCAGAGTCGCGGGAGTGGGGCCCCGAGCAAGGGCTGAATTCGACCTCGATTCGGTCGCTGGCGATGGGCCGCGGGGACGTGGTCTGGATCGGCACGCTGGACTCAGGCGTGTTTCGCCTTCAGGGCGACACCGTTGCGCCTTATCCGCTCGGTCCTCCTGGGCCACCGGCGAACATACAGGCGGTCCACGAGGATGCGGCGGGCAGGCTTTGGGTGGCAGAGCGCCGAGGGCCCCTTTGGGCTCAAGACACGCGTGGCGGCCCGTTTCGTGCCGTACCGCTCGGTATTCCTGCCTGTTCTTCCGACACGAACCCATCAGATTGTCTCGGCCTAATCACGGGCATGCTGGAGGACCCGCGCGGCGGCCTCTGGATAGGAACCCGCGGGGCAGGGCTCGTCCATGTGCATGCGGGCCAGGTTGAGCACTTCGGCCGCGCGGAAGGACTAGCCAGCGACCATGTCGCCTGTTTGTTTATCGACAGCGACGGTATCTTTTGGATCGGTACCGAGGGGGCAGGTCTCGTGCGGCGGCGCGACCGACAGTTTGCGTCTCTCGGATTCGAGGGCGGCCTGCCCCTGCCGAACGTCTACGGGATCACGGAGGATCGGGCGGGCAACCTGTGGTTGGGCTCAGAAGGTGGGATTCTTCGCGTGAAGAAGAGAGACATCGAGGCTCAGCTTGCGGGTCAACTGCCTCGGCTGGGCGTGGTGTCGTACGACACGGCGGACGGCATGTTGCAGACACGCGTGTCTATTTTTCCGCCCGCGGCGGCGCGCGCGCGCGATGGACACATCTGGTTCGCGACCAGCCAGGGCGCCGTGGTGGTGACGCCTCCTGATCGCGAGACGCCGCTGCCTCCCCCCCATGTGGTGTTGGAGGACGTGCGCCTTGATGGGAAACACATCAGTCCAGGCGCTGGCCTCGAACTGCCAACCGGGCGCGGCACGCTCGAGCTGCGTTACACGGCGCCCTCGTTCGCAGCTCCCCACCGCATCCGCTTCCGTTACCGACTCGAAGGCCATGACGGCACCTGGATCGACGCCCAGGATCGCCGCGTGGCCTCCTACTCCAACTTGCCTTCAGGGACGTATTCGTTCCAAGTGCGAGCCTCATTTGAGGATCTCGATTGGGGGCGTGCCGAGGCCTCGATGCCTTTTCGTATCTTGTCGTTCTACCAGCGGCCGCCGTTCTGGGCAGCGATGGCGCTGGCGGTGCTGCTGTTGGCGTGGCTTCTGCATCGGCTGCGGATTGGTTTCGTCCGAGCGCGCTTCTCAGCGACGCTGGTTGAACGAAACCGGATCGCCCGCGACCTGCACGACTCGCTGGCGCAATACCTGTCGGGCATTGGCTATCAGCTCGAGCGGCTGCATCATCAGCTCAAAAACAGCCCCGACAAGGCGCGGGACATTCTGCGCGATACCAAACAGATGGTCGCGCTCTGCCGGCTCGAGGCGCGGCAGACCATCTGGAACTTGCGCTCTCAGGATCTCCAAGGTCGCTCCTTAGGTGAGATATTGGGCGAGTTGTCCAAACAACTGCGGCTGTCCGGCAGCGCGGATGTGACGGTGAGCGTGACGGGGCGCGAGCGCCCGTTGCCCAGGGGCGGGCAAGCCGAACTCATGCGCATCGTGCAAGAGGCCACGGCCAATGCGCTCGTGCATGGTCACGCGCACAACGTCCGCGTGTCCTTGGCGTTCGGCGACCGCGACCTTTGTCTCCGCATCGAGGACGACGGAGCCGGGTTTGTGCCCGGCGGGGCGGAGGGCGCGCCGCTACATTTTGGTCTCGTGGGCATGCACGAGCGGGCCGAACGCATTGGTGGAAGGTTGAGCGTCGACAGCCAACCCGGGCAAGGAGCGACGGTCGAGGTGGTCGTGCCGCTTGCGGGCCTCAAGGATTCCAAGACGGAGAGCAACCTTCCTTTGGAGGAACCAGCGCCATGACTGCGATCAGGAAGATCCGCGTGCTCGTCGCCGATGATCACTTCGTTGCTCGTTTCGGCCTCAAGGGGCTGCTGGAGGATCAGCCCGACATGGATGTCGTGGGTGAAGCCCGGAGTGGCGCGGAGGCCGTGGCCGCTGCGCGGCAAAACCGGCCCGACGTCGTGCTGATGGACCTGCGCATGCCAGGATTGGACGGCGTGCAGGCCACGTCTGCCATCTTGCGCGACGACCCCAGCGCCAAGGTGTTGATCATCTCCAGCTACGATACCGAGGTGGAGGTGTTGCGTGTGCACGAGGCCGGGGCCGCGGGCTATGTGATGAAAGAAGCGGAACCTGACGAGATCCTGACAGCCGTTCGCACGGTCGCTGCCGGCGGCAAGTATCTGCCTGCCAACATTCAGGCTCGACTCGACCAAGGGGCTGAGCACGGCAAGCTGAACGCGCGCGACCTGCGCATCCTGCAATACATCGGCGCGGGACTGTCGAACAAGGAGATCGCCGAGAAGCTGAGTCTGACGGCTGGTACGGTTCGCATCTACGTCTCGAACATCCTGACTCGTCTAGGCGTCTCGAACCGGGCCGAAGCGGTCTCGCTTGGTATCGCAAGGGGCCTGGTGCGCCAGGCGGAAAGCAAATAGCCCTCGGGGCATGAGCGTGATCACGTTGTTTGAGGGGAAGCGCCGCAAGATGTTTGCGGGGCGCAGCTGCACGTGAAACAAACGGGGGGCGTGGCCTGTAGGGGAGCGAGGAGTTGCGCCCGGGGTGGCGCGAGCGGTGGGAACACGGGGGTCCTGCAGCGAATGGGGGCGGGCTTTGAGCGATCTCGATCGCGATCAGTAGTGGGCGGAGGCGCCCCGACTGCCGGCCCGGCGATAAGCCCACTGCAGGCCAGGGCTCTCGACTTCCTGGCGAACCAGCAGAACGGGGAGTTCACCCGTGTCATGAAGCGGGTGGCAGCCGACGACCGCGCGCGCATCGACCAGCACTTGACGGCGCTGGGCAAGCTCAAGTTCTCCTTGAGGGCGACGCCGACCGGCGACGGCGTCGGCTGCGCGGCACCCACGCTCGAGGCAAACTCGCCGAAAGCCATCGCGGACACTCCCAAGATCAGCGCCAACATGGTCAAAGTGCTGGTCGCCGCGCTCGCCTGCGGGATCACGCGGGTGGGATCGATCCAGTGGACGAGGGCCACGGGTCACGGAGCCTTACCGTGGCTGCAGATCAACGAGGACTTCCACGGAATCTCGCACAGTGAGAGCAACCCTGCCGCCGTCGTCAAGCTGGTGAAGATCAACAACTGGTTTGCGCAGGAGGTAGCGGAGCTCCTGCGGCAGCTGCAATTGCGCTCGGAGAACAACGGCACCATGCTCGACAACTCGCTCATTCTTTGGGGCAGCAAGATCGCCACAGGCAATCATACCGAGGACAACGTGCCGTTCGCGCTGTTTGGAAAAGCGGGCGGAGCGTTGAAGGGCGGGCGCCTGGTGGAATCCAACAGTGCTCATCACAACCGCATGATGGTCTCGCTATGCAACCTGATGGACGTGCCGACGCAAACGTTCGGCGCTGAGAAGTTCCAGCAGGGTCCACTGCCCGGGCTGGTCTGAACTGAAGCGACCGGCTCTACTTCGTTGGTCCGAGGGCCGTGATCTTGAGGTTTGAGTAGACGGGGCCTACGGTTCCGGGCGCGCCAAAATGCGGCGAGGTGCCGATGTGGGCGAAGTTGAGGTTGTCGAACACCACCGGTTCGGTATCGACCTGCGAAGCGCCCGGGACCGGTTCAACCGCCGACTCGGGCATCAACACCCCGTGATGTGGGTAGACTTTGCCAGTGAAACCCAGCTCTTGATCGTCCAGCCATGTCGTCACCTTTCCGTCCCGCCACTCGATCTTGTAGTGGTAGGTGTGAGCGGGATCGAAAACTTTGAACGGCTCCCAAACCAAGACTTCAGCTTTGCCTGTGGCGTGAATCTCGAGCTTGAACTTGGAGCCCCACGCCGTGCCCATGCGAATCTCGTAGTTATCCGCGTCCACTCGATCCGCCGCGTCCGCCACCTTGTCTCGGCCGGTAAACAGTGTGGCCCACAGGCCGAGAAAGACGTTGTGCGCGCCGGTCGTCTGTTTCGGCGGATTGAAATTGCGGATGTCGACCTCAAACCGGCCATTCGCGGGCATGGGAGGCAAATCCCAGATGATCCGGTCCCCCCCTTCTTTCACGGTCCAGCCGCCGCCACTCACAAACTGACCGCCCGTCTGTCGCCCAATGGTCGACCTCTTCAACGGGTCGGAGAGCACGACCCCTTCCTTGGGCAGCATCAGCCGGACATCGCTAAACGCCGTTGCGGAGTCCGCTTTGGCGTAGAGCCCAAACTGGCCCGCCGCCGCATACGTCGCGTCCACAAGGCTCAGCAGGCGCGTCCGGTCGAACTCCACGCGGATGAGTGATCCGACGTGCTTGATCGACACTTCGTGCGGAAGCGTCGGATCGGCTTCGACCTTGGCGCTGCCGAGTTGGCGTCTCTTGCCGTCGGCGACGGCGTAGACGCGGAAGTTTTCTTCTTTGGAGTTCCAGCGAGCCAGATAGTAGTTGCTCGCATCGCGCACCCGCCACACCAGGCCACCACCCGGGTCTTCGGTCCCACCGAGGACTTTCAGGTCAGCCTGTAGAGTGAGATCGGTAGCCTGAGGACCCTTGGCCAGGAGCAGGTTGAAGACATTTCCCGTGTTCTTGCTCTCGACCAGAGCGACAACTTTCCTGCGCTTGCCGGCGCTGTCCTTCTCTTCGACGATCTGCCATTTGACGGGAATACCAGGATTGGTTTGCGCCACGGACCAACCCTTCGGGAGCCGGTCCGTTGGATCAGACTCAAAATTCCAGCGAGCAGCGTAAGTCCGGAGTTCGCGATGTTTTCGTTCGATGGAAAACTCGAGCGGGGCCGGCTTTAAGACAACGTTCTTCTGCGGTGGTAGCACGGTGATCTTGCGCGGCGGCGCCGCCGGTGTCGTAGCAGGCGCTGCCTTGGTTGCCGGCGTCGATCCTGCTGCCGACTTGTCGCCTGGTGCCGAGGGTTGGGCCGCCGCCGCCGCGCCGAACAAGCAGGCGCCCACGGACAAAAGCAAATGGCGGGAAAGAAGCGACTGCACCTTCATTGCTGCATGGCCTTTCTGACGATGGTCGTTTCCGTTTGGGGGGGCGAGTTTCTTGCGCTTGTCAGCCGGCGCGCAGAGCGACGACCGGTGGCAGATTCGCGGCGTTGCGCGCCGGGTGGATGCCGAAAACGATGCCGATGCCGACCGAGGTGACTAGCGCGATCCCAACCGCTGGCCACGACACCGCCGTCGACCACACGCCGGCGGCTGCGATGGCAACCGTACCGACCAGCCCGACCAGGGATCCCAGCACGCCACCCACGCTTGCCATGATGGTTGCCTCGATCAGAAATTGGACCAGGATGTCGCGGCGGCGCGCACCTAGTGCGCGGCGCAAGCCGACCTCGCGGATCCGCTCGCGGACCGTCATGGTCATTACGGCCAGGATGCCGATACCCCCGACCAGAAGCGCTATCGCAGCCACGCTGCCGATGAGCAGTGTCATCGCGCGCCCGGCATCGCGCTCGCTGGCTAGCAACGTCGCCTGATTCAGGATCTTGAACGGATCAGGCTGCGAATCGCCAAGCCGGCGCCGACGGCGGAGCACTTCGCGAGCATCTGCCTCGAGGGCCGGCAGCGTGTCGCTGTCCTTCGCTTGCAGGTAGATGGTCCGTAGATAGGACACGTTGAACAAGCGGCGCAGCCCAGTCTCGAGCGGCACGAGGACGATGTTGTCCTGATCGAGGCCGCTTGCGTCCGCACCCCGAGGTCTGGTCAAGCCGACGACCTCGAACGGCACGGGACCTAGCCGGATCGACTGACCGATGGGATCCTCGCTGCCGAACAGGTTGCGAGCCACCACCGGGCCGATGACGGCGATGCGCCGCCGCACGCGCTCGTCGTCCTCGTCGGAAAACCGCCCCGCCTGCAACGAGAAGCCGCGAATTTCTCGTCCCGCCGGCGCCAGGCCCTGGACCAGGGTGGTGATGTTGTTGGCGTCGAAGCGCGCCGACATCGACTTCTCGATGGCCCCCGCGGCACGCAACACGCCACCACACTCGGCCAGCAACGCTGCGACATCGCCGGGCAGCAGTGAGGCCACGACGTCGCCTTGTCGCTCGCGCCCGGCCTGCATGCGCGGCGGGGCGGCGGTGACCATGACCATGTCCGTGCCCATGGCCCGGATGCGCGCTAGCACGCTCGCCTCGGCGCCGCGGCCCACCGACACCATCAGAATCACCGCCGCGACGCCGACCACGATGCCCGCAACGCTGAGCAACGTACGCAGCTTGTGCGCGGCCAGCAAGGCCAGTGACAGACGCGTGACACGGCCGAGCTTCACGCGGAGGTCGCGGTGCCTGAAGGCCCGGCGACTGCGTCCGTGTTCGGCGTTGGTGCGGTGGCATCCCGCGGGTGCGACACCGCGCGGTCATCCGCTACGCCGCCGTCGGCCAGCGTGATGATGCGCCCGGCATGCTCCGCGACGACCTTATCGTGAGTCACCAGCACGATGGTCCGGCCCTCGTTGTGGAGCTTGGCGAACAGGGCCAGCACCTCGGCGCCGCTCTTGGCGTCGAGGTTGCCGGTCGGCTCGTCGGCCAGCAGCAACGCAGGATCCGTGATGAGCGCGCGGGCGATGGCCACGCGCTGTTGCTGTCCACCCGACAGCTCGCCTGGGCTGTGGTGCTGGCGCTGGCCCAGCCCCACGGCATCGAGCACCGCCGCCGCGCGCGCCTCGGCATCGGTCGCCAGTTCGTCTCGGTAGATGAGCGGCAACACGACGTTGGCGAGCGCGGACGTGCGCTCGAGCAAATGGAACTGCTGGAACACGAAGCCAATCTTCCGGTTGCGCAGCGCTGACAGTGCGTCGTCGTCCAGCTTGGAAACCTCCTGGCCATCCAGGCGGTAGCCGCCCGACGTGGGCGTATCGAGCGCGCCCAGAATGTTCATCAGGGTCGATTTGCCCGACCCCGAGGCACCCATGATGGCGACGTATTCGCCCGCCGCAATGTGAAACGAGATGCCCTTCAGGACCTCGGTGGTCACACTGCCCTTCACATAATGCTTCTTGATGTTGTCGACGTCGATCACGAGGCACCTCCTTGGCGCAATGCCACAACTGGATCCACCCGAGACGCCTTGCGCGCCGGGTACAGACCGAAGACGATCGCCACCGCAGCACACGCGCCTACGGCAATGGCAAATGGCAGCCAGGTCAAACGGCTCACCGCCACACCCTTGGCCGATAACCCGATCGCGACCGCTGCGCCCAACGCCACACCAACCAGCCCGCCCAGGCCGGACACGGTCAGTGCCTCGAACAGAAACTGGGCGACAATGTCGCGGCGCCGGGCACCAAGCGCGCGGCGCAGGCCGATCTCGCGCATGCGCTGCCCGACCGAGACCAGCATGATGTTCATGATGACCACGCCACCGACCAGCATGGCGATCATCGAGATCGCGATCAGGAGCGTGTTCAGGGTGGTGCTGGTGCTGAGCGCGGCTTCCTTGACGTCACCAGGCTCGCGCACGAAGAAGTCATCCGCCGCGTCGCCACGGATCTGATGCCGCTCGCGCAGCAACGCCCGCGCCGCGTCCGCGGTCTGCTTCATGCGCGAGACGTCCTTGACCTGGATGACGATCTGCTCGAGGTAGGGCCGCTTGAACAGCCGGCGCGCCGACGTGGTGAAAGGAATCATCACCCGATCGTCGAAGTCCTCGGCACCCGCTGATGCACCCGCCTCGGCAAACACTCCCTTGACGGTGAACGGCTCGTTGCCGATGCGGATGGTTTGCCCGAGGGCCTCGGCTTCGCCAAAAAGGGTCTTGGCCGAGTGGAAACCCAGGATGGCCACCTTGCTGGCGTGGGCCATGTCATCGTGGCTGACGAACTCGCCGCGCACGACCGGTCTGCGCCGGATATCGCTCCACGCTGGGCCGACGCCGAACACCCGCACCTTGATCGACCGATCCTGAAAGATGGTTTCGAACCCGCGCTGGTTCTGCACCGGCGAGACCGCCACAACGTTGCCAAGCTCAGCCTCAACCGCGCTGGCGTCGGCTTCGCTCAAAGAAGCGATGCCGCGGTCGGCGGTGGGCGCGAAGATCTGCTTCTCGGCGCCGGCGCGCACCATGAGCATGTCCAGGCCGTGCACGGCGATGACCTTCATGATGCGGTCACGGGTGCCCTGTCCGATGCACAGCACGGCCGTCAGCGATCCGATGCCGAGCACGATCCCAAGCATCATCAGGAAAGTCCTCGACTTGTTCCTGCTCAGGGCACCCAGCGCCTCGCGCAACAATCGCCCATTTCGGTTGGCCATGATCATTCCTTTCTGGTTGCCTGCACGTCGACTGGAGCGTCGACAAGAACTTCTTGCCCTTCTGCCAAGCCCCCGGAGATCTCAGTCCAGGGGCCGTCTTTCCAGCCAAGCCTCACCTCTTGAGCCTCGGGCTGGCCGCTGCGGCTGACATAGACCAGCGTTCGTCCGCGCTCGCGCCGCACCGCCTTGGCCGGTACCGCCAGCACCGTGCGCGCCTCCAGTTGCAGCACCACCGCGGCGGTCATCTCGGGCCGTAGCCGGCCCGCATAGGCGGTGCTGATGTCGAGCGCGGCGACATATTTCACCACGTTGTCCTGCACGAAAGCCTTGGGGTAGATGGCCATCACGCGCGCTTCGAACTCGGTGGCGGGGAACGCATCGACGGTGAAGGTGGCCTTGCCGCCGATCTTGATCTTGCCGATATCAACCTCGTCGATGTAGGCGTCCACTTGCAGCCGCGATAGATCGACGATGGTGAGAAACGTGGGCGCGTTCAGACCGGCAGCGACGGTCTCGCCCTCCTGGGTGGACACCGAGCCGACAACGCCCGAGAGCGGCGCCGTGATCACCGTGTAGGCGAGCTGGGCCTTGCTGTTGGCCAGCACCGCGCGCGCGCGGTTGACCTCGGCGCGCTGCTGGCGGTCATCCTGACCGCGCTGTGTGCGCGCCAGATCCAGCGACTTCTCGACCGTCACGAGTTGCGCTCGCGCAACCAGCAGGCGCTCTTCGGCCTGGTCGCGCGTCTGCTGCGCAATGAATTCCTGGCGCAGCAAGTTCTCTTGCCGCTTGAGGTCCTTGCTGGCCAGCGCCACCGTCGCTCGCCAGCGATCGACCTCGGCCTGAGCGCGATCGAACTCGCGCGGCGCGAGGGCTGCGACCGACGCAAGCCGCACTTCGGCCGCGGTCAGGTCGGCTTGCCGCTCGGCGACGATCGCATCCAGCTCGGCATGTTCAAGCTCGGCCAGCACCTGGCCCTTCTTCACTTCGTCGCGGATGTTGGCGTGCAAGCGCAGCACTCGACCCGAAATGCGCGCGCCGACCCGCACTTCGGCCCCCATCTGGGGCTTGACCGCGCCGGTGGCCACCACCGTCGATGAGAACACGCGGCGTCGGGCGGTGACCGTCGCCGCGGGCGCGCCCGTCGCCTCGTTGCCACGCAGGCGCAGAGCGCCAACGACGGTGAGAGCCGCACCGGCCAGCAGCGCAAGCCCGATCACCACTTTGCCCCGCCGACTCACCGGCGCCCTCCCGCGATCGCCGCGGGTCCGCTCGTCGCGGGCTGCTGGCCGAGCGCCCGGGCCAGGCGCGCGGCGGCGGCGTGGAAGTCCAGGATCGCAAGGACGCGGCGGTTGCGCGCCGCGGTCTGTGCCGCCTGCGCATCCACCAGCTCGATGATCGATGCGACGCCGTTGCGGTACATGCCGTCGGCCACCCGTGCGCTCTCATCGGCGCTGGCGACCAGAATCGCGGCGGCAGCGCGCGCTTCCTGGGCTTCGCCGAAGCGAGTGGCTGCGGTCCACACTTCGAACTCGACATCCTGTTGCGTGAGCGCGTGTTCGTCGAGTGCGCGGGCTTCCTCGGCGGATGCGCGCGCGCGCCGGGCCGGCGTCAGCAACCCTTCGAACAACGGCACTGACACGCCAAGCCCGACCGTCCAGCGGCCGCGATCGGGCACCAGGGAGGCGGCACCCAGGCCGACGTCCGCCGCCGCGCCGACGCTGGGCAGGTACCCGGCGGTGGCAACACGCAGCTCCGCACGTCTGGACTCGATGCGCGCCCGGGCAGCACGCAGTTCGGGACGTTGCTCGAGCGCCACGGCGGCAAGCCGCCGCACGTCCGAGAGCGCTTGGGCCGGGACGTCCTCGGGCATGGGCTCGATGGCAAGCGACAGCGCGACGGGCAAGCCCATGGTGCGGGCAAGCGCACCCTCGGTAACCCGCAGCGTGCCGCGCGCCCGCACCAGCAGCAGATCGGCCTCCGCCTTCTCGGTCCTGGCCTTGAGCACGTCGTAGCGGGCGGCCACCCCGCTCGCCAGCCGGGCCTCCGCCAGCTTGACGTGGGTGGCGACCTGCACGACGGTGTCCGCCGCCACCTGGGCCATGCCCTCGGCCGCCAGACGCTCGTAGTAGGCGATCGCTACCGCCGTGGCCAAGTCCAGCGCCGCCGCATCCACCAGGGCCATGGCCACCGCCTGTTCGGCCCGCGCGCCCGCCAGTCGCCCGCCGCGTGCGCCGCCTTCGAACAGCAGCAGGCTGCCCACCAGCAGCGCCCGCGATTCGTCCGCCGACGCGTGCCCTTCGTCGCGCAGCTTGGGGGTGTTGGCCCGCGTGATGCCGGCATCGAGCGCCAGCTTGGGAAAGAACGTCGAGCGCTCCTCGCCCACGTGCGCGGCCGCCGCGCGCTCGCCGTGCCGGGCCGCCCGCAGCGCTGGATTTCGTTCAAGGGCGATGGTCACGCAGCGAGCGAGCGACAGCGGCTGACGGACCAATTCGTCGGTCGAGCCGTCGAGCGCCTGCGCCGCCGCCAGACGCCCCGCGGCCAGCACCATGACCAGCGTTCCGGCGGCGCGCATGTGTCGCTGACTCATGTGCGTACGATTGGTAGCAGACGCCACATGAAGGGGCGGTGACCGCTGCATGAAGAGTTCTTCATCTGCACGTTCAAGGCACGCGGCTCAGGCAAGCGGTCACACCGGCTTGATGCGTGTATCTTGCCCGGATGCGTGTCCTGGTGGTTGAGGACGACCCGGCCATCCGGGGTTTCCTTGTGCGCGGGCTCAGTGAGGAGGGCCACGCCGTGGACACCGCCGCCGACGGCGACGAGGCCGAACTCAAGGTGCGCGATCCAGCCTACGCCTGCATCATCCTCGACCTCACCCTGCCCGGGAAGGACGGACTGGTCCTGCTGCGCGAGCTACGCCGCCGTGGCATCGAGACTCCCGTGCTGGTGCTGACCGCGCGCGACGCCGCCTCCGACCGCATCTCGGGCCTCGACACCGGCGCCGACGACTACCTGGTCAAACCGTTTGCCTTCGACGAATTGTTGGCACGCATGCGCGCAGTGACGCGCCGGCGGGTACCGTCGGCCACCGTCATCCGGCTGGGCGCGCTATGCATCGATCGGCCAGCGCGTGGGGTCACCTGGGACGGCACCCGCATCGATCTGTCGGCGCGCGAGTACGCCATCCTCGAACTGCTGGCACAGCACGCTGGCAACGTACTCGGGCGGACGCGGATCCATGAGCACGTGTGGAACGAACACATGGAACCGGCCAGCAACACCATCGACGTCCACATCAAGCAGATTCGGCGCAAGCTGGCCGCGGCAGGCGCCGCGAGCGTCATCGAAACCGTCCGCGGCGCAGGTTACCGACTGCAGGTCGCGCCGTGAACGAGCTACACCGCAAGTTGTTTTTCCAGCACTTGCTGACGACCGCGGTCATCCTGCTGGCGGCCGAGGCGGCCCTGTACGGGCTGATCAGACGATCGGCCTACGCGCGCATGGAGACCGCGCTGCGAAACCACATTGGCCGAATCAGCTCGCTTGCCCAGGTCGGGCCCGACGTCGCGACGCTCGATGACAGGCGGGCGGACGAACCTGCGTTCGACGAGGCCCGGCTGTCGTGGCAGGTGTTGACGGCGGACGATCGAGTGCTGAGCAGCTCGCGCGATCTGGTCGGTGGACGCCTGTTGCCCGCCGTGGGTGGCGAGCTGCCGCGCGATCGCCTGGTCGTGTCGGAGGCCGACGTGCTATATCTCGGCCGCATGCTGGTCGGCCGCGTGCGCGTCGAGAAAGCGCGACTCGATCGCGCCGGCCGGCCGGCGGCCCTGCCCGCCGCGATGCTGTTCGACATTCGGGCCGCCATCCGGACCGAGGATGTCGAGCAAGGCGCGCGGCAGCTGCTGCTGTTCTTGCTAGTGGGCTTTCCGGTCGTCCTCACGGTGGCGGGCCTGGCCGCGCATCAGCTTATCGGACGGGCGGTGCGCCCCGTGGCCCTCGCCCTGCAGCGTGACCGTCGCTTCGCGGGCGCCGCCTCGCACCAGCTGCGCACGCCCCTCACGGCGATGCGGGGCGAGATCGACGTCGCCCTCCGGCGTGACCGGTCGGCCGACGAGTACGCTGACACCTTGCGCCGCCTGGCGCCCACGGTCGCTCACATGACCAAGGTGATCGAGAGCCTCCTCACGCTCGCCCGCGTCGAGGCTGGGCACCTGCTGATTGGGTCCGCGGATCTGACAACCGCCGAGCTGGCCGCGGCTCTGCGCGAGGTGATAGCTCCGCTGCCGGATCGGGCGCGCGTCGCTGTACAAGATGAGTTGGCCGGTACCGGTCGCGTCGCCGGCGATCCCGTCCAGCTCGCACAGGCGGTGCGCAACTTGGTCGAGAACGCGCTCTGCCACGGCGGTACGGGCACCGTCACACTCGCGCTGCGCCACCTGCCCGGCGAGCTTGAGATCCAGATCACCGACGAGGGTGCGGGTTTTCCCGCCACCGTGCTCGCTGCCCCAGGCGCACGTCGCGGCGAAACCACCGACGCACCGGCTCGCTTCGGCCTGGCACTGGCGCGTGCCGTGGTGGCCGCCCACGGCGGTACCCTGACGATCGCCAACCGCGATCAAGGCGGCGGCCTCGCCCGCATCGGGCTGCCCCTGCTGCGCTAGGCCACCGTGCGTCCCGTCCGAGCCCGCGCTCGGCGTGATCCAGCTGGCAACGCACTTCTCCCCGGATGATGTCGGCTATAGAGCGCTCTTGCCGCCCTGATCCAGCGGGGAAGAACCGGCCGCGCTAGCAAGCGCTAGCAAGGGCTAAGCAAGCGCTAGCAAGCGCAAGCAAGCGCACCTCCACCCTCCTTGGATTGGCGAGCGTGGATTGACGAACGTCAACCTAAGGTGACCGGGCAGGCAAACCGCACTTGTCAAACGGTTGCCCACACCTGATCCTTGCTCCACGCTGTAACGCGATAACCACGGAGGAGGGCCATGATGTCCCGAAGCTGTTCCTGGTTCATTCAGACTGTTCCGTTCGCGGTCGCTGTTGGGTGCTTTGGCTGCACCGGCACCATGGATGGCGATTCCCCCGCGTCAGCGGGCAATGGCAGCGGCGTCCCGTCATCGGGCGGGCCCGGCGGCAGTAACACACCCGGAGGCGGGCCGGGAGGGACACCATCCGGAACGCCAGGGGCGCCGGGAACCCCAGGGGCGCCGGGGGGGACGCCAGGGGCGCCGGGTGGAGCACCGGGAACCCCAGGGGCGCCAGTCATCGACATCGGCGCCTTGTGCAAGGTGACCTCGCCGGGGCCATCGCCGCTGCGACGGCTATCGCGGGCCGAGTACAACAATACAGTCCGCGATCTGCTGGGCGTGACCGACAGTCCGGCGACCGCGTTCGTGGCCGACTCGTCGACGTTGGGCTTCGACAACATCGCGGTTGCCCAGAATGCGCAGCAATTGCTGGTCGAGCAATACGACGATTCGGCGGCGCGCATGGCCGCCAACGCGAGCGCGGATCTCCCCAAACTCATGAAGTGCACGCCGATGACCACAGCGGGCGGTGAAGACGCGTGCGCCAAGAGCTTCATGGCCTCTTTTGGCCGGCGCGCGTTCCGGCGCCCGCTCACCGATGCGGAGACCACCCGCCACCTGGCGTTCTACACCGCCAACAAGGCCAAATACGGCTTCGCCGGTGCGATCGAGGTGTACCTGACCGGCATGCTGCAGTCGCCAACCTTTCTGTACCGGCCCGAGTTCGGTACGCCCGACAAGGCGAACCCACAAATCGCCAAGCTGTCGCAGCACGAACTGGCGGCGCGCCTGTCTTACCTGATTCTCAACTCGATGCCCGACGACGCGCTGTTCGCGGCCGTCGATGCCATGAAGCTGGGCACGCCGGCCGAGATCTCCGCGCAGGCCGAGCGCCTGCTTGGCGATCCCAAGGCCAAGACGGCCATACAGCACTTTTATG
>JANPCZ010000273.1:0-12371 GCA_031431215.1 Myxococcales bacterium | reverse complement strand
CATGAAGCAGAGCTTGATGAGCGGCAGGTGCCGCCTGCGGCGAGCCCACATTTGCGAAAGGATCAACTTGAACAACAATCGACGCGCATCGACGGAGCCGGCCGCCACGACCTGGCTGGCTCTCGCCCTGGTGGTCACTTGGGGCGGCTGCTCGCCTGCCGACGGGGTCCACAGGACCGGCCCGAAGCCGATAGAGGTCGACGCTGCCGGGGCCAGCGAGGCTCCGGCGGCCACTGACGCATCAAGGAAGAAGGAGGAGGATGGTAGGGCCGTCCCGGAGGTCGACGTTCCGGACGCTGCGGGTGCCGGTAGCGGAACGGTTGACGCCGGGTCCAAGGACCTACGGTCAACAGAGGACCTGCGGCCAACAGATCGGACGGCCCCGACGCCCGATGGGAACATCAGCTCCACGGACGTCGTGGTCCCCAAGCCGGGTGCTTTGCGGCCGCTGGCGGCTCAACTCGATGTGGTCAAGCTGCACGACGACTTCGAGGTCTCGCGGCCACTCGAGGTCCCGCCCTGGAAGCCGAGCCAGGAGACGCGCTGGACGATAGAGGGTGGCGTGCTCAAGGGCATCCCCTCGACCCCGGCCTACCAGATGTCCCATACCAGCCACGACGGCAGCAACCCCGTCATGGACCTCGACCACCTGGGCGACTACGCAATGGACTTCCGCTTCAAGTTTGAGGGCACGTCCATAGCCAAATGCGATCTGGACTTCGACCATCATAAGGCCAACGTAACTTTCGCAGACCGGTCCGTCAGCATGCACGTCGCGGGCAGCGCCATGCCGGTCAAGCAGGACCGCACTTTCGAGGTCAAGCTGGGGCAGTGGTACCACGTCTTGGTCGAGGTAGCGGGCGACACGCTGGTCGTTCAGTTCGAGAACGGCCCGGTCCTGTACACGGTGTTCGCTGGCCTGGCCGACCCCAACAACAAGGGCCTGTTCCGCATCGCGGGCCCGGAACAGGGCACGGTGTATCTCGACGACGTCACCGTCTGGAGCGTCAAGCCCGGCTTGCTGCCTACCTGGCCGGCCACGCGCGCCATGCCGCCCTAGCCTTGCCCTAGCCTGGGGACAACTGGCGTCATGGAAGTGGATTCAAAGACCCGGTCCCGGTGAAACAGGCGCCGGCTGTGCACGAGCTCCACGACCTCTTCGTGCTTGGCGGTGCTGGCCCTCGTCAGGCGCGCGTACTCTTCGAGGAGGAGTTCGGGCGCACCCTCACCCACACGAAGCTGCGCTTCACCAACGACGACGCCAAGGCGGGCGTGGTCCCGGTGCCGCTGGCGTTTCACACCGGCACGTACACGGTGACCAGGGCCAACGTCGACGCGTTCCTGCGCGCCTGAAGGTCGCGTCAACACCGACAAAGGCGTTGACGGAAGCGCTGAGCGTCCGTTACCGTCCCGATGCCTACATCGTCGGCCAACCGGCGCCAGCAAAGGGGAGTACCGATGTTCAAGCGATTCACCCGCCTCGTGGTCCTGGGCCCGCTGTTTCTGGTCGCCTGCGGAAACGAGCCACTGAGCGTGGAGAGTCCGGTCGAGGGCGTGCAGCAGGCCGTTCACGCGTGGGGCGGCTACCACTGGGCGCGGACCGCCAACCCGTTCACGCTCAAGCTGGGCGACAACGTGAGCAGCGCGTGGGATTCCTACCTCGCCACGACGTCGACGGATTGGAGTGTCTCCACGGTGCTGGACACGACCATCGTTGCTGGAACCACGACAGGCAGAAGGTGCAAGGCAAACCCCGGCAGGATTGAAGTCTGCAACGCAGCGTATGGCAACAACGGCTGGCTGGGCCTGGCCTCAATCTCGATCACCGGCGGCGTTCACATCACGCAGGGAACCGCCAAGGTGAACGACACGTATTTCAACACCGCGCAGTACAACACGCCCGCCTGGAAGAACATGGTGATGTGCCAGGAGGTCGCCCACGCTTTCGGGCTCGACCACCAGGATGAAAATCAGACCAACCCGAACCTCGGGTCGTGCATGGACTACACCAACAATCCGCTCGGCCCGCCGAGCAACGAGCACCCGAACCAACACGACTACGACCAGCTCCTGGCCATTTACGCGCATCTGGACGCGACCACGACGGTCGCCGCTTCGTTGCCGTCGTCCGGTGCGGCCAGCGCCGGCACCAAGATCGACACCGGCGAGGGCGATGAGGACGTGGGCGAGCCCGTTGGCCACGATGAGCGCGGCCGGCCTCACACGTTCGTGAAGCGACAGGGCCGCGATGGCCTGGTTGTCACGCACGTCTTCTGGGCCAACTAGCCCCGGCCCGCGTGGGCGCAAAGAACGTCCATATTTGCGCGGCGCCCATCCATAACCCCGGCTGGGGGTAAGGCGTCGCCGATGGCAGGATGATCCCCGATGGGGATCACGGGAATTTGTCGTGGCAGACGCCCGTGTCGGTCCCGGGTGCGCCGGCGGGCGGAGGTGGTGGCCGTGGCGGGACCGGGACCGGGACCGCGTCAGCGGCCGCGGGCGGAACCGCGGGAGCAGCACCCAACGCGCCCGGTGGCGGGCCCGGTAGCAGCGCCGGCAGTGGCGGTGGCGCCGGCGCGGTCGCGCGCGACGCAGGCTCACCCGATACGCGCCCATCTGATGCCATCGCTTCCGCGCCTGCACCCAACGCCGCTGCGTCGGATGCCATCTCGTCGGCCGGGACGGCCCCCAGCGACGAGCTCTACGATCCGAAGAACCTGCCGCGTTTCGATCTCGAGATCCCCCCCGAATCGATCGCCGGACTCAACAAGGACGGCCGCGCCTACGCCAGGGCGACGCTGAAGTACGGCGCCGAGACCGTGGCGGACATCGGTGTCCACCTGAAGGGCGAAGCCAGCTTTCGGCCGCTGGCCAAGAAGGCCGCCTTCAAGCTGAAGTTCGACGAGTTCGTGCCCGACCGGACGTTTCGCGGTCTCGAGCGCATGACCTGGAACAACATGATGGAGGACCCGTCGTTCATCGCCGAGCGCCTGTCCTACCTGGTGTTCCGCACCGCGGGTCTGCCGGCCCCGCGCGCCAACAGCGCGCTGGTCTACGTCAACGGCGCCTATTACGGCGTGTACACGAACCTGGAGACCGAGGACAAAACGTTCCTGCGGGCGTACGCGAGCACCACGGTCAGAACTTTTAACAATCTCATGGGACCTCCTCGTTGGCCGACAGGACCCGGGTACGGGTGCGCGGGTTACCGACAATCGTCGCGACAGGTGGCCCCGATCACGACCGCCGTGGCCAGCGCCGGGATCGATTAGGATTCGCCGTCATGGGATCCCGCATTCACCTGCCCCGCCTGGCGCTCTACCTGGTGCCCGTGGCCATCGCGTTTTTCATGAATCCATCGTTCGGGTGTGGCGATGACTTCGACTACGGCGAAAAGGAAATGAAGGCCGCGGTCGAGGGCCGGTGGACGCTGATGCCGGTCGATGGCATGAGCCCGTTCGCCGCCTTGACCTTCACGCTCGCGCAGGGGACCGGGCAGCCGGTTGCGAACGGGGTGACCGTCGTTCAGCAGCCGCAATGTATTCATCGTGCGTTCGTACGCCCAGCGGGGGCGTGCGGCGGCCCGTCAAGTTCGATGCCGGTCGAGGGCAAGATCATCGAGGGGCCGGCCGACTGGCGGGATCGGGCCGTGCGCGGCGCTTTCAGGGCAGGCGCGACGCTCACCTCCGGCATTTTGGAACTCGGGCTTGGCGCCGACAGCTTGCGGATCACCCTGGCGGGCGAGGAGATTCGCGAGGCCTACTTGACCGTGACCTTGACCGTGGGCACTGAGCGCTTGGCCATGCGCGCGCAGCGCATGCCGTGACTGCGCTTGCGGACGCGCAGCCCCAGTGCGGCCAGGCCGGCGAGCAGCCACACGAGCGAGACGGAGGCCCTGCTGCCTGAGTCGCGTCCGCCCAGCGGGGCCATCCGGCAGCCAACTTTGCCACCGGTGTCGACCTGGACCATGACCGCGCCCTGGGCGTTGAAGTTGGACGCGATGCCGCGCTCGACGATGGCCTTGGCGCAGGCGGGGATGTCGGATCCCGACAGCACGTACTTGCCATCGCAGAACAGCGCGCCCTGGCCCGAGCACGAGGCCTGGCAGTTGGCCCGGAACTCGTGCTCGCAATCCTCGAACGTCTTGTCCTGGCACGTGGTCTGGCAGTCCATGTTCGCCTGCGCCTTGCAGGAGCCGCCGCAACACTCGACGCAATGCTGGTAGCAGGACGCGTTCACCACGGGCTTGCACTTGATGTCGCATTCGCCGTCGCAGGTGGCTTCGCAGGTGGCGCGGCACTGCGGAACGTTGGCCGCGCCGGTGCACTTCACATCGCACGAGCCGACGCACTCGCGGTAGCAATTGTGGCTGCAGATGACGTTGACCCCGCGCGAGCAATCGGCCGAGCAGCTTTCGGTGCACGAGTCGGTGCAGGTCGGCTGCTCGGACAGCGTGCAGTCGCGGCGGCATACAGTGTGTAGCTTGGTCGCGCACGCCTTCTTGTAGACGCCGAGCTCGCTGCAACCGGCGGTGCAGTTGATCTTGCCGCGGATCTCGCAGCGCTTGGCGTCCTCCAGCCGGAAGTTTCCACACTCGGGCAATCCGGCGCGCGCCATGCCGGCAAGCGGGCCCGCTAACAGCGCGACGCCGAGAGCAAGTGTCGAGAAGGCAGAAATCGTTCGCATGGATTCTCTCCGTTGTTGGTGTCAGGGCGCGACGTTCGCAAAGCGTCCGATGACGTCGTACTTGCAAGTCGCTGCGGCGTTTGGCTTGCGCTGGTTCAGGGTCAAGGTGCCGACCAGGGACATGGAGCGCAGAATGTACTCGCCCGACCATTTACGGGTCGTGCCCGGACGCGGCTGGGTATCACAGGCCACGGTCGCCCGGCAGGTCGCGAGATCGGGCGCCGGTGCGCAGGCGGGGTCGAGCTGCGCGAGGTCCGCGGGCTTCAGCGCCGGGCAGTCGTCGAGGCTGCCGCCGACGAAGTTGCCCTGGGCCGCCACCATGCGGGACGCGAGGATGACCTGCTGGTAGGTGATCGCGCCTTTCGCCCAGGCACATCCGGCGGGCGCGGCATCGGGTGGCCCTTGTTCGGAGTGGTCGTCCTTGGTCCCGCAGGCGACCAGGACGGCGAGGGCTGCGATCGCTGTGAGTCCCATGAAACGCCCCACGTCGATGAGGTGGAATCACCGAGCCAGCGAGGCGGACACCGCGAGCGTCGCCTGGGCGACGAATCGATGGCCGATGTTGTCGACCATCACGCCAAACCCCTCCACGGTCCGAACGCCCAGCAGCATCATGTCTCCGGGCTCCGCAAAGACGACCTCGTCGTTGGTCTCGTAGCCTTCCGCACTCAGAATCGCGTAGCCAACTTCGCGCGTGACCGTCTGCTTCGTGGCCGTCAGGAACGTCCGCTTTCGTCGCGTCTCGACCCCGATGGCCCGCAGCAGTTCGGACGGTAACCACGTGAGTTCGGAACCGGTATCGACGAGGCACTGAATCGGGGGAGTTGCCGCATCCTCGTGCTTGGGGTTCCTCGCCACCACGTTGACGTGAAAAACGCTCACGAAGAAAGTCTATACGATGCGGATGGAACCCAGGCGCAGGATTGCATGGGCATGCCCGACTGCTGCGCCCATCGGGTGGCCTGCTGTTATGCTCGGCGCAAGGATGCCTCAGTCAGCCAAGGCCCGGCGTGCCCACGACTTCATCGAGGAGGACCCTTTGTCCGGAAGACCCAGAGGGTTCGCAAAGGCGCTAAGGGACGTGCTTGCGGCGCTGGTTGCCGCCGACGTTCGGGGAGTGATCATCGGAGCGGGCGCGCTCGCGGCTCATGGCGCCCCTCGCTACACCGACGACATCGACGTGTTGCTTGACGACGTGTCAGCAAGGAAGCTGGTGCGAACCCTGTTCGACAACGGCTGGAAAGGACCACCTCCGTCGAGAGACGTCTTCTTCTACACCATGGAGTCGCAGACGGGCGTCGAGGTCGATGTGATGGGCGCTGTCGAAGACCTCTACCTCGACGTGATCGAGGCCGCCGTGGCAGGGACGTTCATGGGCGAGCAGGTGCTGGTGCCGACGCCCGAAAATTATGTGTTGCTCAAGTTGCGGGCGGCCGAGGACAGCCCCGAGGATCGCCTCAAGCACATGGCCGACGCCCTGAAACTGGTGCAGGTACGAAGCGAGACCGATCTTTCCAAGGTACGGCGCTACATCGGGAGTCGCGAGACCGATCTTCGCGACGTCATGGCCGAGCTGGACCAGCATATCGTCCGATCACGGCAGCCGTCGAAGCGGCGCCGCTAGCTACTGGGGGCGATGCCCCGGACACGCCAGCCGAGCGACGACAGGTCCAGGTTTCGATAGCGCAGGCCCCGGGGCTTGGATGGCTTCATGGGATGCTGATCAGGTCGTGGCGGCGCCCGTGCCGTCACAGGAAAACGTCAAGCCCGATGACCGCAGCCGCATTTTTGGGGCGGAGGTCGGGGCGGCCCTGCTCAGGTGCCTTTGATGATTCCCGGCAGCGGTGTGGTCGCGAACTGGGCCGGATTCTTCTCCATGTTACCGACCGATTTCACCGGCACACCGACCGCTTGCAGCGACGCCAGCAAAACGGTGCCCACGTTGGGCACGCCGGCACCAAGCCGTTGCCCGGCGGTGGCGGTCTTGATGTACGTGCCGCCCGCGACGGTTCCGCCGGCGCGTCCCGCCAGCACGAACGGGTGATCGTTCTCCTAGTGCCGAGACGCATTCTGCTTGACACAGCCGCGCGCGCCGGGCGCTGGCATCGCAAGTTGACGTTCGATGCCGCGCAGGCCATCGAGGTGCGCTTGCAAACGCAGACGGTCGGCGGCACCCACGCGCGCCGACAGCTTGCTGGTGCTGGCCATGGTGCCATCGAGCAAGCTGCGGTTGGCGGCGACGATGGCATCGAAGTTCTGCGCCCCACCGGCGACGGCACGCCGGGGTACCCGCCGGCGTCGCAGCCGGCGTCGGTGACATAGGAACTCCCCAGCGCGAAACCGCGGTGGTGCCAGTGGCCGCCCGGGTTGCTCGATCCCATGGCGGGGCCGCGCACCAGCGTCAGGTACTCGCGGACATTGGCCAGCGGCTGCAACATCGGACTGAACTGCCAGGTCGGTCCCGGCGTGGTCGGAAAAAACATCTCGCTGCTGCCGACGCCACCGCCCCAGAACCAGGTGCCGAAGCGCACCGGCAACGGATCACCCGTGGCCGCCAGCGCCTGTCCGTTGTTGTCGAGCATGGCGTTCAGCACTGGCAGTCCCACGCCGAAGGTCGCGGAAACGTGGGGGAGAAACGCAACGGCCCCGGAGATCGCTCTCCAAGGCCGCTGTTAAAAAGTGCGGGGTCGCGTTTCCGCGACCCCGCGTGAATGGCTCAAAAACTGTCTGCCTTGCGGCTCGCCACTGAAACGCGCAAACCATTGAAGTTGCTTCTGTAACGCTGTAAGCCATCGGGTCAGCCAGGCTGCGGCGAACCTCGGCGTCGGCCGACCTCGGCATCACTAGTAACGCGCGCTTGACTAACGGCGGGCGCTGGTAAAGGATCCGTTCCTAGCGCGCCCCTCTAGTAACGTCGGCTTTCCCAGCCTGCGGACCTGGGCAAGCGGGCGTTCCCAGCGGAGCCGACATGCCCAAACGAGCCACTGGACGATACGAGCGGACCACCGTGGGTGGAGAGGATGTCGCGGCCTTCGTCCCGCACGCGCTGCCGCCCGCGGATCCGCCCATCGTCGTCGACGCCGCCCTGGCCGAGCGCCTCCGTGCAGCTGAGCAAGCGCTCATTCGCCTCGAGCTGGCCGGAGAGATGGTCCCATCGCTGGATTGGTTCATCTACGCGTTCGTCCGCAAAGAGGCCGTGCTCTCGTCGCAGATCGAGGGAACGCAAGCGACCCTCGTCGACCTGCTCACGTTCGAGGCCCAGGACGCCGAGGAACACGCCGCGCCCAACGCCGACGTCGAGGAGGTGTGCAACTACCTGGACGCGCTCGCCTACGCGCGCGCCCAATTCGCCAAACCGAAGGGCCTGCCGCTTTCGATGCGCCTCCTGAACGAGACGCATCAGCGACTCATGCGCGGCGTCCGCGGCGCCGAGAGGCTGCCCGGCGAGGTGCGTCGCAGCCAGAATTGGATCGGCGGAAGCCGGCCCGGCAACGCCGCGTACGTGCCGCCGCCTCCGCACGCACTCGGCGAGGTGCTCGGCGCGTTCGAGAAGTATCTACACGCAGACGCTTCGCTGCCGCCGCTCGTGCGCGCCGGGCTCCTGCACGTGCAGTTCGAGACCATCCACCCGTACCTCGACGGCAACGGCCGCATCGGACGCCTTCTCGTGACGCTGCTGCTTGAGCACTGGAAGCTGCTGACCAAGCCGCTCCTCTACCTGAGCCTCTTCTTCAAACGGCACCGCGAGGACTACTACCGTCGCCTCAACGCGGTGCGGGTCGAGGGCGACTGGGAAGGCTGGCTCGACTTCTTCCTCGACGGGGTCGCGACGATCGCCGACGAGGCGGTCGCCTCGGCGCGGGAGTTGTTCGCGCTCGTGGCCGCGGATCGCGCGCGCGTGCTCGTGCACGAAGGGATGTCTGTCGTCGCGCTGAGGCTCGTCGAGCTGCTGCCGCGCCACCCAGTCGTCACCGTCGCATCAGTGATGAAGTTCGTAGAGACGACCAAGCCCACCGCGGGACGGGCGATCGAGCTGCTCGTGGCCGCGGGCGTGCTCGTGGAGACGACCGGCAAGAAGCGCGACCGCTCATTCGTGTACCGGGGCTACCTCGATCGACTCCGCGTCGGCACCGACCTCGACGGCGCACAGGTCTTCCGTCGCTGAAGAAGTCGCCCTGCGGCATGTCCCGTTTCACAATTCCCCACCGTTTCATCCACGTCCTCCGCATGCCCCGCATGCCTACATCGTCATGGAGATGCTACGCCGGGCTTCGCCATCACCTTGAAAGGGGTGATGTCTAAGACGCTGCTCGTATCACACCAGTCCTGGCAAAGGCCCCTGCTGGAATCGTCCGTCGCCGAACGTTTGCTGCGGCAGGCCCATCAGGTTGCAGATCGAGACCAACAGGCGGTTGTGATGGATCGCGGGGGTCTCCAGGATGCGCCCGCCGCGCAGCGCGCCGCCCGCACCGCCAAACAGCACGAACGGGAGGTTGTCGAATGAATGACTGCCGGTGGCGATCTCACTGCCCCACAGGATGAGCGTGTTGTCGAGCATCGTCCCGTTGTTCTCACTGCGTTCCTGCAATTGCCGCATGAGCTCGGCGATCTCGCCCGCGAACCAGGCGTTGGCCTTCACCAGCTTCACGACCGAGGCGGGGTTGCTCTCTTGGTGGGAGAGCGTGTGGAAGTTTTCGGGGAGGCCCAGGAAAGCGAGATCTCTCGCCCCGGTCGCTCGCTGCCACTGGATCGAGCCCACCCGCGTGATCCCGCATGCGAGGGCGGCGACCATGGTCTTGACGTGGTTCTTGCTGATCACGAGATCTTGTCTGCCTGTCCCGGAGGGCTCAAGAGCCGGCGCCACGCAGGCGCTGGCGCCGGTCGGCGTGGCCTTCAAGGCGTGCTCGAGTTCGCGCAGCGCCGTCAGGTGCTGGTCGATGCGGGCGCGATCGGCGGCGGCGACTTTGCGCAGGACGCGGGTGAACTCACCGTTCTGTTGGTTGGCCAGGAAGTCGAGCGCACTGAGCTGCTGGGGGCTGGGGCCGGCGGGGCCTCCACCCGGGGCGCCTCCGCCCAAGATGGTGCGCACCGCCTCGCGCGGATCCTCGATGGGCGAGCGTGGCTGCGAGGGTCCGTCGAAGATCATCCGGCCGCGTTCGTTCGCCGTTTCCGTGACGACACCCAGCTCGAGCGACTTGCGGGGGGTCTGGCCGCTGCCGGTTTGGATGTGGGTGGCAATCACCTGATCAATCGAAGCGCCCCCAGCCCAGGCGTTCGACAGGCTCTGGTACCCCGTCAGCCAGGAGACCATGCCCCGGCCGTGGGTGTCGCTGGGGCCCGTCCGGGCGGCGGCGTTGGTCAGCCCCCGAAAAAGAACCGTTTGGTTCTTGAAGGGGACGAACATCTTCAAGCACTCGCTGGTAGCGAGATCGAATCCGCCTGCAGCCGGAAAAAACGTTCCTGGTGGTCTCCCGTTCGGAGAAAAGACGCAGATAAACCTCTTGGGGGCTGGTGCCGCCGCGGCCATGCCGCGGGGGAGGAAGGGCAACAGCGCAGGAGCGACGCCAAGCCCGCGGAGAACCGATCGACGCGTGATGGTCAGCATGATGGCAACTTCCTCAAGGGGCGGTGGCGGACTTGAACCGGAAGGCGTGCGAGCGGGCAAGGTTCACCAAGAGCTCGCGGATGTTGTTGCCAGACCGAGCGAAGGCGTCCTGGACCCAAGTGAGCGAGCACTGGTCGGCGTCCGTCTCGTGACGCCCGTGCGCGTAACGGAACCAGTTCTTGGCGACGCAGGCACGCGCCTCCTGGCTGCGGGCCAGGCGCTCGGCCAGCTGGATCGCGCCTTCGAAGGGACCGTCGATGTCCACCGTTGCCTTAAGCTCCCCGCGGGCGTCGATCGCGCGGCCGCCCACGGACGTGCGATAGCGCCCGATGGGATCGTAGCGATCCAGGCCAAAGCCAACCAGATCGATCAGCTGGTGGCAGACCGCGCAGGCGGCCGTGCGATGCAACGCCAGGGTGTCGCGGGTGGTGGCCCCGGGTTGCGGCGGAACCGGGGGCGGGACGTCCGGGGGCGCGGCAGGGAGTTCCTGGCACAGCAAGCGCTCGCGTACGAAGACGCCGCGGAGCACCGGGGTGGTGCCCTCCCCTTCGCCAGCACCAGACTGGGCGGTGAGGATGCTGGGATGGGTGAGGATCCCGGAGCGCTGAGTTGGATCCAGGTCGACCCGCACCAGGGCTTCGGCGGCGGGCGGCTGAGCTAGCGCGTAGACACTCGTGCCCAGGCGGTTGTTCACGAACGAATAGCTCGCCCGGTAGAGAGTCTCGACGCGGGCGTCGCCCGTGTAGATGAGGTCGTTCAGGAAAGCCTGGGTCTCCTGAACCATGTTCGTGGCCATCATGCCGGCGTTGCGATTGAAGGCCGCAGATTCCGGCTTGCTGCTCTTGGTGACTTGGCCCAGCTTCAGCCACTTCTCATGGAAGTGCTCCACGGCGGGACGGGACCGGGGGCTGGCAAGCAGCCGACGGGCCTGCCGTTCGACCTCATCGACCCGGGCCAGGCTCCCGGAAGCTGCTGCCCGAAAGAGCTCGTCATCGGGTAGCGACGCCCAGAAGAAGTAGGAGAGGCGGCTGGCAAGCTCGTACGGGGTCACCGGCGCCGCTCCCGACGTCGGCGGCTCCTCGATCCGGTAGAGGAACTGCGGCGACTGCAGGATTGTGTAGACGACCGTTCGGATCCCGGACGCGAAGTCCGCGGTCTGCTGGGCGGCCTTGTAGAGAGCGACATACCGATCGGCGTCCTCGGTAGGTAGAGGCCGCCGGAAGGCGCGCTGCCCAAACGACGCGATGAACGCGCGTGCGCAGGCTTCCTCGCCCATGGTGCGCGGATCACAGGGGAGCAGCTTGCCGAGATTGGTGACCGCGGTGGCGGCCAGCCGCTCGGCCGCCCTCATGAACTGCTCGGCGTGCGTGGTGGTGACCGTCAACACCTCGGCGATGTTGTCGAAGCCATACTGCTCGCTGTCAGACGGGAACTGGTCCGCTGGCTTCGAGGTATCGCCCAGCAGGTCGGCGACGGTGTTGTTGTATTCGACACGGTTGAGCCGGCGAATCGGCTGCTGACCCACCATCGCGCACTCAGCGGGAGGCGGAGGGATCACGCCGGGGGGCGGCTTGATCTCGGGACCGCCCGGCTGGCCCGTTGGACCTGCGCCCGGCTGGCCCGTTGGACCTGCGCCCGGGTGCCCCGTCGGCGAAGCGGGAGGGCCGCCTGCCCCGGTACTCCCCGGGCCGGACGGCCCGAGATCGCTTGACCCCCCGATGGCACCTGTGCACGCGGGCGCCATCAACAACAAGACGGCCGCAAGGCCAAGTCCTCTCATGGTGAATCCTCCAGATGTGGCGGGCGGGGGAGCGAGTTCCCTTGGGAGGTGTCCAGGTTGGGCTCGGCCAGGACTGAGGTCTATGGGCCGGTCGAACCCTTCTTCATTGGGCCTTTCGGACAGGGCTTCGTCGCCGAGACCTCGGAACGGTGGTGGCGCTCGCCCCGCCGCTGCGGCGAGGCGAGGCCACGCAGCCCGCGGCCTAGTCCGCGCGAGCGGACGTATAGACGCCGAGCTGGAGCTTGGGTTGGTTGCAGGCTGGGGGAGTGGCCCCGGCCTTCAGCGCAGGCGCCGGAATGT
>JANPCZ010000272.1:0-49129 GCA_031431215.1 Myxococcales bacterium | reverse complement strand
TGATTCTCAACTCGATGCCCGACGACGCGCTGTTCGCGGCCGTCGATGCCATGAAGCTGGGCACGCCGGCCGAGATCTCCGCGCAGGCCGAGCGCCTGCTTGGCGATCCCAAGGCCAAGACGGCCATACAGCACTTTTATGGGCAGTGGCTGCGCCTCGACGAGATGGACCACGTCAACAAGGACGCAAAGATCTATCCGGCGTGGAACGTCACCATCAAGGGGCTGCTACGCAAGGAGACCGAGGCCTTCGTCGACAGCGTGATATTCGGCGCCGCGCCCAGACTCGACGTTTTGTTGACCGCCGAGCACACGTTCACCAACAGCCAACTCGCGACCTATTATGGTTTGACCGGTCCGGTTGGGACGGCGTTCGAGAAGACCACCCTGCCCGTTGACAAGCGCATGGGCGTCCTGAGCCACGGCAGCCTGATGGCCATCCTAGCCAAGGACAACCAGTCGTCGCCCATCGATCGTGGCAGGTTCACGCGCGAGCAGCTCCTTTGCCAGGAGCTGCCGGATCCGCCCGCCGGCTTGGTTGTCACGCCGCCCGTCATCAAGCCCGGCCAGACCACGCGCGAGCGCTTCCGCATCCACAACGAGAGCCCGGCGTGCAGCGCATGCCATCTCATGATGGACCCGGTCGGTTTCGGCTACGAGAACTTGGACGGCATCGGCAAGTGGCGCGACACGGATCAGGGACTGCCGGTCGATGCCACGGGCAATCTCGCCAGCACCGGCGAGGCCACGCTCGACGGGCCGTTCAAGGGCGTGGTGGCGCTGGCCAAGAAGCTCGCTCCCAGTAACACCGTGCGCTCATGCGCGGTCAAACAGTGGTTCCGCTTCGGCTACGGGCGCGGCGAGACCGACGCCGACGCATGCACCATGCAGGTGCTGCAAGATCAGTTCAAGGGATCGGGATCCGATCTCAAGAAACTGGTGATTGCCATGACCCAGACCAACGCGTTCCTTTACAAATCAGTCGAACCCGCCACAGGAGGTGCACCATGAAGTTCTCGTCAGGACCCCGGATGAGCCGCCGCACGATGCTGCGCGGCGCGGGCGGTGTCAGCATTGCACTGCCCTGGCTTGCCGCAATGGCACCGCGTCTGGCCAGCGCGGCGACGGCGCCCAAACGCTTCGCCGCGGTCTTCTTCTCGAATGGCGTGGTCACCAGCCAGTGGAACCCGACCGGCACCGAGACCGCCTTCACCCTGTCGCCCGTCCTCGCGCCGCTCAAGGATCTGCAAAGCAAGATCGTCGTGCTCCAGGGCGTCTCCATGGGGACCGCAAGCGCGCAGGGCGGCAATGGCCACGCGGCCGGCATGAACAACCTGCTGACGGCGCGCAAGGGCGCGAGCGGCCCCAGCATCGATCAAGCCATCGCGAACAAGGTGGGTACGACCACCAGATTTCCGTCGCTGCAACTGGGCGTGTTGGCCAACGGGGGCGGTGTCTACTCCAATGTCTCATTCGCCGGGGCGGGGAAGTCGCTGTCTGCCGAGGACGATCCACGCAAGGTGTTCGCACGAGTGTTCACTGACGTGGCCGCCGATCCGGCGATGCAGCTAACGAACCTCGATCGCAAGCGCAGCATCCTCGACTTCGTGAAGGCCGACTTCCAGCAGCTCAGCCCGCGCCTTGGCGCAAGTGATCGCGCCAAGCTCGACCAGCATCTGTCTGGTGTCCGTGAAATCGAGCGCCGCCTCATGCTGGGTGGCTTTTCAGCTGGTGGCGGCAAGAAGCCCGCTGCACCGCCGGCGACCGTCTCTCTCGCCAACGACAACTTTCCCATGCTGAGCGGCCTGATGATGGACATGATGGTAGGGGCGTTCGCCACCGATCAGACCCGGGTGGCGACCCTGCAGTATTCGCAAGGGCAGTCGCCCATGAACCACTCCAAGTGGCTTGGTCCGATGCCCAGTGGCCACCACGGCATCTCGCACAGCGGCGATAACGCGTCGCTGGCCAAGATCGAGACCTGGTACATGCAGCAGTTCGCCGATCTGGGCAAACGCCTGCAGGCCGTGACCGAGGGCAACGGCAGCTTGCTCGACAACACCACTGTGCTGATAGCGACCGAGGTTTCCGTCGGCCAAACGCACTCGTTTAGCAACATGCCATACGTGCTGATGGGCGGCTGCGGCGGCGCCATAAAGACTGGCCGCTACTTGAGCGGATTGAGCCGCAACCACAATGATCTGTTCGTGTCGCTGCAGAACGCCATGGGTGTGGCCGACAGCACCTTCGGCGATCCCTCGTTCTGCAAGGGACCACTGCCGGGGCTTGTCGGCTAACCGTTGGTTCCAACCGGGGAAAAAGCTCCTCCTTCTCGGCCGTCGTCAGGGCGCCCGTCGGGCGCTGGCCTGCGTCCACCTTGGCCTGGCGCACCCAGGTCCGCACCAGGCCGTTCGCCAGGCCAGGGTTAACCATTGGCTGACTCCACGGAGTACTGGCGCCCGCGTTCGCGGCGCCCCCCACCCGGGGCGACACAGAAATCGACAGCGCGGCCGCGGCGGCCCATTTGGCCGACGATAGCCTCGGAAACTCCGCCCTGTCCCGCGCCTTCCGGAGTGAGCCCGCGGCATCGGTGGGCCTCAAACCATCTGACCGGCCCAGAGTCGCTGGCAATACTGCTGCCACGGCCACACCTCGATGCCCGACGCCAGAATCCGGGGGGCTTCATCGAGGCTAACGAGCACGGCGCGGCGAACCTTCTGGTCCTCGCACAGCGCGCGAAGCCCCTTGGTGTCGCGGTCGTCCACGCCCGCGCGGGCTTTGATCTCGATCGCGAGGTCGAGATCGCCCACGATCAGATCGACCTCCAGACCAGTGCTGGTGCGCCAATAGGCCAGCGGCAGATGCTTCTCCGAGTACGCAAGGTAGGCGCGAGTGTCCTCGATGAGAAAATGCTCGAATGCGCGTCCGAACTCCTCTGTGGCGGGCTCGCGCGGTTGCGCACCGCTCAGCGCCCTGACCACGCCAGTGTCGAACAAGTAGTACTTCTCGGTCTCGATGAGCCGCCGCGAGCGAGCCCGGCGCCACGGTGGCAAGCGGTGGCCGAGCAGGGTGTCGTCGAGGATCTGGAAATACTCGCGCACAGTCTTGGGAGAGACACCTGCTTCGCCAGCGATATTGGCGTAGTTGACCAGCTGCCCGTGCGTGAGAGCGACGGTGTCGAGGAAGCGCGCGAACGCCGGCACGTTTCGGATCAGCGCCTCCGCCTGGATCTCCTCGGCTATGTAGTCGAGGATGTAGCTGCGCAGCAGCCGGTCGGGCGAGCGAGCCAGGAAGTGGGAAGGAATCGCGCCGCGGTTGAGCAACCGCCCCAGCAGGTTCTGGGCCTCTGCGGCTGTCTCGGGGATGCCGATCTCGTGAGCTGTCAGCGGAAACAGTTCGAAGCGAACGGCACGCCCTCCGAGAAGGTTGGCGGCCCCGTGGCGCAGTTTGCGGGCGCTCGATCCGCACAACACGAACCGCGTCCGCGTGTTCTCGATCATCCAGTGCACCTCATCGAGCAGCGCAGGAACCTTCTGCACCTCGTCCACCACGACCAGGCGCGGACGCTCGGCGAGCACCCGCTCGCGCAGGATCGCGGGACGCAGCGTGAGTTCGGTCCGCAGCCGAGAATCCAGCAGGTCGAACACCATGGCCCTGGGAAACTGCTGCCGAAGCAACGTCGACTTTCCCACCTTGCGCGGCCCCCACAGAAACGCCGCGGGGGCATCCGCCAGGTCGAGGCGCAACCCGCGGCGTATGGATAAACGGGACGTCACTCCCGATTATCTAGATTATCGGGAGGGCGGTGGCAAGTGGCTAACGGGTGGTGCTGCCATCCTCGGCCTCGAACCGCTGTCATAATCGGTCGCCGTGGGTTGTCGTGGCGTCTCCCTCCTGGCGTGCCTCGTGCTCGCCGCGCTACCGGCGGCGTGCGGCCAGCCCCGGCAGTCGACCACCGCGATCGAAAGCGCATCGGCTTCCGCCGACCTGCCGTTCCGCCCCGATCCGGGCGTCGGGCGCGAGATCGAGCTGTGTTTCGGTTTTCGGTGGGGCAGCGAGCGTCCGCGACTGCTGCAGGAGATCGCCTGGCGGCAACCCGAAGGATCCTCGCCGGTGACACTCCATCACGCCAAGCTGTACGCCGTGACTGACCTTGCCCCGGGGCTTTCCTGCGAAGATCTGCCCGACGCCGGCATTCCGCTGCACGCCTGGCTGCCCGGAAGCCCTGCCTTCCGCATGCCCGACGGCGTGGCCCTGGAGATGCCGCCCGCAACGCGAGCCCTGGTGATTGAAGCTCATGTCCTGCGCACGAGGGACGGTCCTGCCCCCGAACACCACCTGCGGCTACGGCCCGCGACCAACCCAGCGCTGACGCGCGCCCACTTCGCCGGCCTGCGTGCACCCGTGCCGCCCATCCCACCTGGTCGCAGTGAAAGCTCGACGCTGACCTGCTTGTTGTCGCGAGCCCATCGCCTGCACTTTGTCTGGCCACACATGCATGCGCTGGGGAAAAGTCTGCGGGTCGATCTGCTTGGACCCGACGACCTGGTGACTCCGCTGCTCGACATTGCGCTCTGGGATGTGCACCGGCAGACCGCCACGCCTCTCGATGTCGAAGTCGGTGCCGGGCAGCGACTGCGGGTCGAGTGCCTTTGGGAGAACCACGGTGACCACCTGGTGGGCGCGGGGCCGCGCGCCGACGACGAGATGTGCGCTGCGGGTTTCATCGTCGAACCGGCGCCGGTGGATGCGTGCCTGCAAGGTCGGTGACGATCGATCGGGGCAGCGGCAGGAACGAGATCAGCAGCGCCACCATGGCCCAGCCGAAAACGTCGGGTGATGCGACAACCTCGAAGGTGATGTGAAGCAACAGCGCCAACGCGAGTCCGACCTTGCGGGTACGCGGCAACAACAAGAACGGCGCGAGCGCCAGTTCGACTGGCGCGAGGGTCATGGCCACCAACTGCCGTGCATGAGGCGATCGCATGATCGTGTCGACCAGACCGCCCCGAAACGCGCCTTCCTGCCAGAAAAGCTCCAGTGTGCGGCCGTCCAACCAGTCGGCGCGCAGCTTCGCGACCGCGGCGAAAAAATAGATCGACGCCGTCCACGAGCGGACAAGCCACCGACTTGAAATCGGACTTCGTGCCGGCGAAGGCCGAAATGCCACCGCCGCACCAGCGTCTGTTACCGCTAGAATCATCGTACCGAGAAACAGCACGTGCATCGTGGTGTTGAGACGCGATGGATCCTGAAGGACTGTCACGTAGCCAAGCGCGCCGGCCAGCAAGCCCGCGGGCCGGGTGAAAACGCCCAACGTGAATGCGAACGCGGCGAGCGTGCGCACGACGGCCAGCACCATGCGGACGTTGGCGGGCAGAGCGAGCCCCACCGGTCCAAGCGGCTCACTGCCGTCGGGCCAGGCCAGCAGCGGGACAGCATCGTGCAGGAACCCGATGTCGAGCGGGGCGAGCAACGGCGTGGTGCGCACGAGAAACAGCGCCCCGAGCGCGACCCGGGACCAGCCGAGCGGCCTCAGATCCTCGTGGCTGCCGGGAGCCTGATCGTTTTCGGTCATGGCCCTGGGCACGGCACGCGCCGGTGGGTAGTCACGGGCGGCGCATCCAGGTGAGAGCGTTCGTCGAAGGTCACCTCGACCCAGCGCGCTTCCGGCCTCAGCCGGCACGCGCGGCGGGCGATGTCGTCCAGACGCCCGCGCAGGAATGCATCGAACGGTCCGTGCCGGAACTGCTCGGTCCCGGCGAGAACCTCTGCGGCGCTGCCGCCGATGAAGACGCCAAGTTCCGTGGGCGCAAGGGGTCGGGCGGGCCCACCATCCGACCCGGTGGTCAGGCGCAGCCGGTAGCTCGCGCTGCGGCTGTACATGGTGAAGGCAACGCCGCCCCTGCCGACAACCCGCGAGGCGATGGGTAGCGCGAACACGACCACGAACCCGATGAGGACGTGGCCCGTGCGGCCCATGCGCGCCGTCCTAGGGAATCGTGGGGCGAGAAATGCAGCCGCCGCTGCGGCAGCCCTCCCTGCACCACGTAAACCGCCGATCCCAGCGGCAACGGTTGTCCACACAACGGGCGTTCGTGTGGTAGGCGATCCAGCCGTTCGCCTGGGGCCCGCAATTGCCGACGTCGCAGGCGATCCGGCCACAGACCGGCTGAGGGAAGGCGCAACCGCCGGCGTCCACGCCCCCGGTATCCGTCGCGCAGGCCACCTCGGGTGGATCGGGAAACTCCACTTCATCGGACGCTACGGTGGGCGGCGGCGGGATGGGCGGGCCCACGTCGCGGTTGGAAACCGTGAACCCAACCGAGCCGGTCGAACCGGCCGCCCCGGTGTCGGGGGCGCCGCTATCGCCGCGGACACAGCCCGCCACGAGCGCTACGACCGCAAGCCGCACGACCAACCACATGCGGCCACGATCCTGCCACAACGCAAGCGATGGGGCGTGACGAAGGCGCCAAGGTCCGTGGGCTCGAGTGGTCGGGCTGGCCATGTGCCGTCCTACGGAAGCGTGCCAACGAAGATACAGCCGCCCCGGCTGCAGCCCTGGCTGCACCACATGAACCGCCGATCCCAGCGGCAACGGTTGTCCACACAACGCGGATTCGTGTAGTAGGCGCTCCAGCCATTCGCTTGCGGCCCGCAATTGCCGAGGTCGCAGGCGATCCGGCCGCAAACCGGCTGCGGGAAGGCGCACCCGCCGGCGTCCACGCCCCCGGTATCCGTCGTGCAAGCGATCTCGGGTGGATCGGGAAACTCCACCTCATCGGATGGCACGGTGGGCGGCGGCGGGATGGGCGGGCTCGGGTCGCGGTTGGAAACGGTGAACCCAAGAGAGCCGGTCACACCTGCCGCTCCGGCAGGGCCCGGCGGGCTACTGGCGTCGGGGGCAGTGCTGTCGTTACGGACACAGCCCGCCACCAGCGCTACAACCGCAAACCGCGCGACCAACCACATGGGGTTAGTGGCTTCAAGGCCACTTTTCCGCCTAGCGCCTGTCGCGTCGGGAATGTCCGATAGCTTCTCTGTCAACTTGGCGGTCATCGGCGTCAGATGATGCCCGAAAACGTCGCCTCTGCGGGCTTTGATCTCGATCGCGAGGTCGAGATCGCCCACGATCAGATCGACCTCAGTAGTACTTCTCGGTCTCGATGAGCCGCCGCGAGCGAGCCCGGCGCCACGGTGGCAAGCGGTGGTCGAGCAGGGTGTCGTCGAGGATCTGGAAATACTCGCGCACAGTCTTGGGAGAGACACCTGCTTCGCCAGCGATATTGGCCGAGAATCCAGCAGGTCGAACACCATGGCCCTGGGAAACTGCTGCCGAAGCAACGTCGACTTTCCCACCTTGCGCGGCCCCCACAGGAAACGCCGCGGGGGCATCCGCCAGGTCGAGGCGCAACCCGCGGCGTATGGATAAACGGGACGTCACTCCCGATTATCTAGATTATCGGGAGGTCGGTGGCAAGTGGCTAACGGACAAGCTGCTGCTCGACCTCAAGGGCGCCATGTCCGAGCAGGAGCTGCACTGGCTGTCACTTCGCCGAGCAACGCTCTTTTGCAGGACCGCGTCGCCCTTCTTGCAGCGCCCGACGCCTGCAGTCGCGCCGGTCACGTCGAAGACACAGGGTGAGCCTTGCGGGGCCGCCCGTACGAAGGCGGTGACGGCGTCCTCGAAGTCGAACCCGCCGGCGAATCGATTTCGCCCGGGGTCCCGCGCAAGTTCTGGAACGCGGTGTGCACCGGCTGCCACGGCTCGGTCACCAAACCGAAGTCGCAGTCACTGCCGACGCGCTCACCGGAGCGTCGGTGTCACTGTCGCGCGACCAGCCTGCGAAGTCGTTGCGCTGAACTTCTCGTCGCGCTTGAGGTGCTGCGCCGCCATGGCAAGGAAGCGCTCGCGTGCGAAGCGATGGTCGACGACCGGCCGCGGATAGCTTTGGTCGAGATCAACGCCCGCGGCTCGTAGCACATCGTCCGGCGCCTCCCACGGGTTGTGGATGTAGCGCGCCGGCATCTTCTCGAGCTCGGGCACCCAGCGGCGCACGTAATGCCTTCCGGATCGAACTTCTCGCCCTGCGTGACCGGGTTGAAGACGCGGAAGTAGGGCTGCGCGTCGCAACCGCAACCGGCCGACCACTGCCAGCCGGCGTTGTTCTGCGCCCAGTCTCCGTCGGTGAGGTACTTCATGTAGTGCGCCTCGCCGCGCCGGTAGTCGATGAGCAGGTGCTTGCAAAGGAAGCTTGCGGAAATCATGCGGGCGCGGTTGTGCACGAAGCCCTCGCCGAGTACCTGGCGGGACGCGGCGTCCACGATGGGGTATCCGGTCCTGCCGATCACCCACGCCTGCCACAGGTCCTCGTCGTAGTGCCAGGGGAAGCCCTCGAACGCGGGCCGGAATGGCTTCTCCAGCAGCGTGGGTCGGTCCCAAAGCGTGCTGTGGGTGAATTCGCGCCAGACCAGCTCGTTGAGAAACGATCGTGCAGCCGGCGTTCCGTCGAGAGCGTTCTGCACCGCCGTCCACACCTGGCGCACCGAGATGGTGCCGAACTTGAGATCCGCGGACAGCCGACTCGTGCCCGGGAGGTCCATCCGGTCGCGGTGCTCTGGGTACGCCGCCGCGGCATCGCGCAAGAACCGCCTGAGCCGCGCCGCAGCGGCCTGCTCTCCCCCGTGAAGAACAGCCGGATTGCAAACAATGCCGAGCTGTTCGCAGGTCGGGATGACGGACACGCGGGGGCGAATGTCGCTCGGCAGCGGAGGCAAACTACGCGGCGCCGGCAGGGGCTCGCCGATCATGGCCGTCTGACGAAACACCCGGGCAAACTGACTGAACACAGAGTACGGCTTTCGCAAGCTCGTCCGAAGCGTGCCCGGAGTCATGAGCGTCTCGCCCTCGAAGAGCTCGAACTTCGCGCCCAGAACTTCGCGTATGCGCCGGTCGCGCTCACGCGCGAACGGTTCGACCAATCGCTGCGCGACCACGCGATCGGCTTTCCATGCGAGCGCAACACGCGGGACAACGTCCACACTCTCGCCCGCCACGACGAGCAGGCGCGAACCGCGATCTGCGAGCGCAGCCTCGAGGGCGCAGAGCGAGTCGAGCAGAAACTGCATGTGGTTCGGCAGCTCACGCGCGCGAGCGGGCGCGAAGAACTGGGGGTCGAGCACGAACAGCGGAATGACCTCACCTGCGTCGAGCGCGTCCAGGAGCGGCGCGTGGTCAGACATGCGCAGCTCCTTGCCGCGAAACCAAGCGATGGTCCTCTTGGTCACCAGGGATTCGCCGAAAGCTTGCGTGGTTTGTTGTGGATCTCGCAGGCGCCGTCCACGCAACGGCCGGTGATGCGAAGCCGATTCCTGGCGAACAAGCGGTAGGCGACGTCGAAGAGCTGCCTGATGCCGGGCAGCCGCGTCAGGGCCACCAGCCGCCCGAAACCGACCGCCGCGTAAAGCCGCCGGAACACCTCGACGCCTTCAACCAGCCTGCCATCGGGCAAGCGGCCATGGATCCGGTCCATCAACGTCTGCCAGGTCAGGCCGACCGAGGCAGCGTCGAAGCCATCCGCGGCGATGTCGACGAAGCCGATGCGCCGTTGGCGGTCACGGCGCTGGAGCATTCGGATTTCCCGCATGCAGAGCGGGCACGCGCCGTCGTAGAAGACTTCGATGTCGAGGACTGCTTGGTGATTGCATGAAGCTCACTCCTCTCGGTGAGATCGAGGGGAAGCCTTTCATGGTTTACGCCGTTCGACTGGAAGCGGCGATCACCGCCGCGAGCGCGCCACTTAGATCCGTGTGTTTGAACGTGTAGCCGGTGCGGTCGACCACGCGCGGCAACACCCGCTGGGAGGCCAGCAAGACCTCGCTCATTTCGCCGAAGGCGATACGCAGCGCGGTCTTCGGAACGGCGAGGAACGCGGGCCGGTGGACGGCGTGCCCCAGCGCCGTTGTGAACTCGGCGTTGGTCACTGGGTGTGGCGACACGGCGTTCAGAGGGCCGCGGACTGCCGCGGTTCGGCCGGCGTGCAGAAGGACTCCTACGATGTCGTCGATGTGAATCCAGGACATCCACTGCTTGCCGCTGCCGAGCCGACCGCCCGCTCCCATCTTGAAGGGCGTAAGCATGCGAGCCAGCGCTCCGCCGCCCCGAGCGAGAACGAAACCGACGCGCACGCACACCACGCGGATGCCGAGCGTCTCGGCGGTCAGAGCCTCGCGCTCCCACTCGCTGCAGACCTCGGCAAGGAAGCCCCGGCCCGAAGGCGACGTTTCGTCGAGCTCCTCGTCGCCACGGTCGCCGTACCAGCCGACGGCCGAGGCGGAGACAAGCACCTTTGGCTTGCGGTCGAGCGCCCGGAGGCCCGCCACCAGGTTGCGCGTGCCGATGACCCGGCTGTCCCGGATCCGACGTTTCTTCTCGTCCGTCCAGCGACCCTCGGCGACGGGTTCGCCGGCCAGGTTGAAGACCACATCGACGCCTTGCAGCGCTTCGGCTGGCGCAGGCTCTGCCTCGGGATCCCACCGAACCGCGCGTCCGACGCCGCCTTTGCGGCTAACCCGGGCCGGATCGCGGCTCAGGACCACAGGATCTTGCAGGTTCACGAGCAGCTCCCCGCCCAGCAGGCCCGTCCCTCCGGTGATGAGCGCCTTCAAGGGTGAATCCATAATTCGACACTATGGCGGCTGATTGGGTCGATTTCAAGTTCATAAATCGTCTTAATCGGCCCATACTCCTGGCAATGAGAACGACGGCCGAGCAATCGATCCTCTTGACCGGCGCCACGGGATTCGTGGGTCGTGCCGTGGGGCCTGCGCTCGACGCGAAGTGGTGGCGCGTGCGGTGCCTCACCCGAGACGCGGCCCGCGCACGCCGCCGCCAGCCCGGGATCGAGTGGGTCCAGGGTGATGTTGGCGACCAAGCCTCGTGCTCTGCTGCGCTCAGCGGTTGCCAAGCTGCGCTCTATCTCGTCCACGGGATCGGCGAGGGCAGCGACTACCACCGGCACGAGGTGACGGCGGCCAGGACCTTCGCGAACGCAGCCGCCGCAGCAGGCGTCGAGCGCATCGTGTATCTGGGCGGCGTCGCCCCGATCGGGACTGGTTCTGATCACCTACGCAGCCGGCTCGACGTGGGCGAGGCGTTGCGTGCCGGTTCGGTCAAGACCATCGAGCTACGGGCAAGCATGATCGTCGGCCACGGCAGCCTGAGCTGGCTCATCGTGCGGGATCTGGCGGCCCGCCTGCCCTTCATGGTTTTGCCGCGGTGGCTGAAGTCGCGCACGCAGCCGGTAGCGATCGACGATGTCGTCGTGGCGCTGGTGCGGGCGCTGGATCTGCCCCTGGCGGCTAGCGCATGGTTCGATATTCCTGGACCGGGGACGCTGTCCGGAAAAGAAGTCCTTGAGGAGACCGCGCGGGTCATGGGCCTTCGGTACCCGCGCATGGTCGAGTTGCCCTTTCTGTCGCCGCGATTGTCATCGTTGTGGGTTCGCTTCGTCACGCGCGTGCAGTGGTCGGTGGCGCGTGAGGTCGTGATCGGCCTGACCGAGGACTTGCTCGCGCGGGATGACCGCTTCTGGCAGCTCATCGGCCATCCGAATCGCTTGTCCTTCGCCGAGGCGGCAAAGCTGGCCCTCGATGCCGAGCGCGGCGACCGACGCGTTCAAGGCGCTTGGGGCGCCATCGAGCGCGTGCGCGGCCTCGCGAAGGGCCCGGCATGAACGGCGAGGCGACCGGCGTTCTGGCTGCGAGACCGCGAAGCACGTCGCTCGCGCTCGCATCCATCGTGGTGTGGCTTGCTGCTGCCGCGAGCGCCGGATCGCTCGGGATCTGGCGAGCCATCGGCGCGACTGCGGTTGCGCTCGGCATCGCCGTCCTGCTGTTCGACCGCCCCGCATCAACAGCGCTGCTGCGGCCGAGCCCAGGGCTCATTCTGCTGGGTGCCACGGCGGGGGGCCTGATGGCCGCCGCCACCTACCTTCTCTATCCACCGCTCGCGCGCATCTCTCCGTTGATCGCGGCCGACGCGGCGCAACTGTACGCGGCGCTTCGAGCAGCGCCGTCGCTCTCTCGTACCAACCTTGGTGGCTCACCTGCTGTGGGACCTGCTCGTCCTGCTCTGGCTGCCACTCGACGCGTGTCCAGCCTCTGGCTGCTGATCTCGCACCGGCAGGCAGGCACGTTTCGGCTTGAGTTGTCGTCGATCGCCGGCACCGCCCGTCGCAAGTAGATCTCCTGCGCCGGTCCGGCGACCCGGGGAACAGGTTCGGTTACGTCACCTGCTGCTTGCAGCTCGGCTAGGATGCGCGTCCCGTGAGCTTGCCACTGCTTGCCGTTATCGTGCTCGCCGTGCTGGCGCTGGGCTATCGTTTTTATGGCGGGTTCGTGGCGCGGCAGTACCGACTGGATCCGACAGCGGCCACGCCGGCGCATCGGATGGAAGACGGCGTCGACTTCGTGCCCACGCGGCCGATGTACCTGTTGCCGCAGCACTTCTCGGCCATCGCAGCGGCCGGCCCGATCGCCGGCCCCATCCTGGCGTGCCAGCAATTCGGCTGGCTGCCGTCGATCCTGTGGATCGGCTTCGGCGTCATCTTCATCGGCGCCGTGCACGACTTCTCGACTCTGGTCGCGTCGGTGCGCCACGAGGCGCGTTCCATTGCCGAGATCGTGCGCACGACGTTGGGGCGCCGCGCGTGGCTCGCCATCATGGCGTTCATCTGGCTGGCCCTCATCTACGTGATCGTCGCGTTCACCGACGTGACCGCATCGACCTTCGTGTCGCGCGACGCCGATCTCGCCGGGCTCACGTTCCGTTTCAACCTGGGCGGGGCGGTGGCCGCGTCGTCAGTGCTGTACCTGGCGCTCGCCGTGGTGATGGGCCTGGTCGGCCGCTTCCTCAAGCCACCGCTGTGGCTGCAAACCATTGTCTGCGTGCCCCTGACGCTGGTCATGGTGTGGCTTGGTACCAAGCTATCGACGGTGCTCGTGCTGGATGCGCGCACCTGGGCGGCACTGATCCTCGCGTACTGCTTCGTCGCTTCGCTGACGCCGGTGTGGGCGTTGTTGCAACCGCGCGGCTACCTGGGCGGATTCGTGCTGTACCTGGCGCTCGCGGTCGGCACCGTCGGCATGCTGGTGGGCGGCTTCCCCATTCAAGAACCGGCCTTCAAGGGCTTCAACGCCCCCGGCCCGACCGGCCTCCTGTTCCCGTTTCTTTTCGTGACCATCGCGTGTGGCGCCTGCTCAGGCTTCCACGGCCTGGTCTGCTCGGGCACCACGTCGAAACAAATCGATCGCGAGACCCACTGCCATCCTATCGGCTACGGCGCCATGCTACTCGAAGCCTTCGTCGCGCTGATTGCGCTTGGCACGATCATGATCGCCAGCCGCGCCGAAATCGCCGGCAAGGGCCCGGGCGCCATCTATGGCGTGGGTCTTGGGCGCTTCCTCACGGTCATCATTGGCGAGAAGCACCTGCTGTTCGCCACCACGTTCGGCGCGATGGCGTTCTCGACCTTCGTGTTCGACACGCTCGACGTCAGCACGCGCCTCGGCCGCTACATCCTGCAAGAGCTGACTGGCATCACTGGCCGCGCCAGCGCCGTGGCCGCCACCGCCGTCATGTGCCTGGTGCCCATGGGCCTCATCCTGCTTTCTGGGCCGGGCAGCTACCGCGTGTTCTGGACGCTGTTCGGCACCTCGAACCAGTTGCTAGCCGCGCTGTCGCTACTGGCGATCACCGTCTGGCTGCAGCGCAGCGGCCGTCGCTTCTGGTTCACGTTGTGGCCCGCGGTCTTTCTCGTGGCCATCACCTTCACCGCGCTCGTGGCCCAGGCCCGCGCCGGCCTTGCCCCCGGAGGCGACGTCATGGCGAGAGTGAACGGCGTGGTGTCGGTCGCGTTGATGGTCCTGGGCGGCACGCTGGTGGTGTTCAACGGGTGGGCGTTGCTGCGGCGTTCCCCCTCGTAGACCCGGTGAATCTTGCTTGAGCCGCTGCGGTCGAGAGAATCCAGCATCTGGCCCACGCGCAGGTGTTGCCCGAGCGCCTCAGAGTACGAACGGCGTGCAACGCTTCTTGCTCATCTGACACGTATGCTTGTTGGGCTCGGGGCAGTCCATGGGGCCTGCGCATGCGCATTGATCGATGGGCACGCAGGGGCCCCAGCAGGTGCCGTAAACCGATGGCACGCGACCAGTGGGACACATCGGCGGCAGCGACCGGCACAGGACCTTGCGCGCGTCGCAGTCAGCGCCGATGTCGCACGCACCCCGGTGGGCGAACGCGCGGTTCGGGCACGACCCGCTGGTCGTGAAGGTCTTGCCGTCACAACCGCAGTACTCGGCGATGTCCGAGGTGCAGGCTTGCGGTTGCGTGTCGCAGGTCCAGCTGCCCGAACAACCGGCGTTGGCGGCGCCGGCCCGGCAGGTGCCGGCGCACGCCACGGTGTGGCACGGGCCCGTCGCCACATTGCCCCCCATTCCTCCAGCGGAGGTGCTGCCACCGGCGCCCGCGGTTCCGGATGCGCCGCCGCGGCCCGCACTTCCGGTGCTGCCGCCGCTGCCCGCCGCCCCAGTCGCGCCGCCCTGCCCGGCGGTTCCGACGGCACCGCCCCCTGACGAGCCGCCAGAAGCCATGCTACCGCCCGCTCCACCACCCGCCCGGCCCGCGGTTCCGGTTGCGCCACCGCCACCTGGCGAGGAGCCTCCCGGGCCGCCAGCATTGCCGCTAGCACCGGCCACGTCCTGCCCACCACCCGCCGTCATCGACCCCGCATCCGAATTCGATCCACCGCTGTCGTCGCACGCAAGCCCGACACTGGCCAGGGTGACTCCGGCGATCACGACAGCGATTCGATGAGGATGAAACAGCATGGTGGTGCGGACTCTACCAGCGCTGCGACCGCGAGCGAAAGTCACCCGCCTGCGTCCGCGCCCACGTCGCGAGCGCCATCAGACCCCGGTCATGCTCGTGCTACATTTTGCTGGTGGCAGCCGGGTCGCCGTCCGTCGAGCAGCGCTTCGAAATGGCGCTTGAGAACGCGGAAAAGTTCTTCATGAAAACCGGTAAGGTGCACCAGGCCGCCACGGCCTTGGCGCAGCGGCTCGATGCGGAGGGCATCCCGTACGCCATCGTGGGCGCGATGGCCCTCGGCGCTCACGGCTACGAGCGCGTGACATCGGATGTGGATCTGCTCCTGACGCGCGACGGACTCGCGAAGTTCAAGGCTGCCAACCTGGGCCGCGGGTACGTGGAGAAATTTGCCGGCAGCAAAGGTTTGCGCGACACCGAGAACGGTGTGGAGATCGACGTCCTCATCGCGGGAGACTTTCCTGGCGACGGGCGCCCCAAACCGGTGGCGTTCCCCGATCCGGCCGGAGCATCAGTCGAAGGCGAGCGCTTTCGAATCCTGACTCTGCCCAAACTCGTGGAGCTCAAGCTCGCTTCGGGAATGACCGCACCCCATCGCCTCAAGGATCTCGCCGACGTTCTGGAGTTGATCCGCGCGGTCAAGCTACCGGCGGACCTTACGGACATGCTGGATCCGTACGTGCACGCGAAGTATTCGGAACTCTGGCTGGCGGCGCAGGCCGAGGACCCGCAGTAGCCGCGCCGGCAACCGTCGCCGTCACCGTCGTGCGGCCGCCAGCAGCGCTTTCATGTCGCGTACCACCTTGGCGTTCGCCGGGAGTGTCGCCAAGTTGGTGTGCTCGCCCGGATCGCGGTCGTGGTCGTACAGCTCGACGCCGCGCTTGCCATCGTCCCACTCGGTGTAGCGGAAGCGGGCCGTGCGCACCGAGCGACCGAAGAATTCGCTGCCCGCCGCTCCCCTCCGCACCTGCGTGTACGCCGGCCGCGACCAGGGTGCCGTCGGCCGCACCAGCAGCGGCCGCAAGCTCTTGCCCGCCAGATCCTTCGGCGCCGCCAGCCGCGCGAGATCTGCCAGCGTCGGGTACAGGTCCAGCGTCTCGACCACTGCCGCGCTGGCCTTGCCGCCCGCGAATCCCGGCGCCGCAATGATGAGCGGCACCCGCGCCGACTCCTCGAACAGGCTCTGCTTCTGCCACAGGCCGTGCTCGCCCAGGTGCCAGCCGTGGTCACCCCACAGCACCACGATGGTCCGATCCCACAGCGCAAGCCGATCGAGCGTGTCGAGCACCTTGCCGAGCTGCGCGTCCATGTAGCTAATGGATGCGTAGTAGGCGCGCAAGAGCGGGCGAATCTCGTCGTCGGGCCGCCCGTGATTGGCAGGCGTGACCGTGAACGCAGGCGGCGGCTTGTCATCGCGATCGCCGGCCGGGATCTTGGCCACCTCCATGCGATGAAGCGGATACAGGTCGAAGTATTTCTTGGGCACGATCCACGGCACGTGGGGGCGGTAAAAGCCGCAGCCGATAAAGAACGGCTTGTCGCGGTTCTGCTCGAGCATCTTGCTGGTCTCGGCCGCCACCTTGGCATCGGTGAATTCGTCGTCGGCGCCGTCGGACGCAAACCACGCCAGCGTCGCACCCAGACCCTTGCCGGTGCCGGGAAGCAACCGCACGACCTTGTCTTCCTCGTCCTTGTCGCGGCCGCGCGGGTTCACCACCTCGTGCCATGATCGCGCGTCGTCGAGGCCACTGGTGCCGATGTCGGCCGGCACGCCGTAGTGAAACATCTTGCCCACGCGCACGACGTGATGGCCGGCGCGTCCGAACAGTTGCGGCAACGTCACCACGTCTGGAATGACGGTCCGGAAGTCGGTCTTGAGTTCGAAGACACCGGTCTTGTCGGGGCGCAGGCCCGTGAACAGCGACACGCGGCTCGGGCTGCACAGCGGGAACTGCGTGTACGCGCGATCGAAGCGCACCCCGCGCGCGGCGAGCCGATCAATATTGGGCGACTTCACGATCGGGTGGCCGTATGTGCCAAGCGCGGTGTTCAGATCATCGACGGCGATGAACAGCACGTTCGGCCTTTGGGCAGCAGCGCGCCCGCCGGTGCTGGCGGCCTTGGGTGCTGCCAGGGCCGTCATCGCGACCAGGACGAAAGCCGGTGCGGTCATGGCCACGTTCTGCCACAGGACGGGGGCGACCGAAAGATCCGCCTTGCCCACAGCGTCGGCGTGGACCCCGCTTGCCCCGCCGGGACCGGACGCTCGCCTGAATCAGGACGCCAGCCGCCGCCCAGCCGTCGATTGGCGCGCCGCTGCCCAGATGCGGTCGGCGATGTCACCTTGCGCATCGAAGCTCAGCCCGGCGCGCCCATCGGCGCCGCCCACGTTGCGTACGATGATTGGCACCGCAATCTGCAACTGGGGCTCGTGGAACACCAGATTGAACCTGTCGCCGTGGCGCAAGCGCTCGTCGGTTTCAACGCCCACGCCGCCCTGCGAGACATCGAGCACCCGCACCGCCGACATCCTTCCGTCTCGCTCAAGGCCCGCCGCCCAGCTCACGGGAATGCGGGGCTCCTTGCGCAACAGATCGGCGGGATCGTTCTTGATGATCGCCACCGGTGCCACCGGCACGATGATCGAGGGCACCCCCTGCAGCGTGGCAGCCTTGCCAGCGCCACTGACCTGCAACGCGTGCGCGGCCTCGCGCAGGGCTTGCGCGTTCGGATCGGGCAGCGGCGAGAACAGCAACGGCTGACGGCGGTTGACCGAGTCGTGGATGGCGCGGCTGGTACCGATATGCCCAAGCATTTGCATCTGCACGCCAAGAAAGTCGCGCACCATACGGGTGACGCCGTTGAACACGCCCAGTTCCTGCCGCATCGCCACCATGTTGCCGAACAGCCGCACGTCGAACGCGCTGATCTCGTGCCGAAGCCGCGACGCGAGCGCTGGGTCCCAGTTCTCCAGCCGCGCCAGAAACTGATCCGCGCGCTCGGTCTCGTACGACCGCCCGGTGGCTTCCAGGCTGGCGGTTTCCTCCTTGCCGTCCATGGACTGGCGAAACAGCCGGAACACCGCCGCCTTGAGAAAGGCGTAAGCGTTTTGGATCGACGTGAGTTGCGGCGTGACCACGACGATGTGCACGTCGCCCGCGTCGAACAGATCGACCACGTTGTGGCTGGTGCCCGCGCCCACGTCCAGCACCACGAAGTCGGTGTCGAGGCCGCGGATCTGGCGGAGCAGTCGCTGCTTCTGCCCGTGGTTGATGTTGGCCGCCCCCGGCACCGATCCAGTGCCCACGATCAGGCGCAGGTTGGGCATCCTGGTGGGGGTGGCGGTTTCGTCCAGCGTCTCGACCTGCCGGTCGAGTAGTGCCTGGATGCCCGGCGACGGCTTGTCCACGCCAAACAGCGTGTGCTGGTTGGCGGCGCCCAGATCCGCGTCCACCAGCACCACCCGCGCTCCGGTTTCGGCCAATGCGATCGCCAGGTTACCCGCCACGATGCTCTTTCCGACCCCGCCCTTACCTCCGCCGATGGAGATGATACGCGCACGCGGCGAATCGTTGCCCGACATCATCCCGTCTGGCGCATCGTCACTTGCCCGCACTCCCTTAAGCCCGCCCGGGCGTTGGCTTCGCCCCGACAAGGTGTAGGCCGCCGGCCACATGTCACCTCCCTCGTGACATGATCAAGCTGCGGGCGCCTATTTGATGGCGCTCAATACTTGAGCCGTATCTTCGAAGTGGCGAAGACGCGTGACTTGGTTGGCGTCGTTCAGAGTCCACCACTGGAGCTGCTCCATTGCGACCTTGCGGCCCGTGGCGCGAACTGTGTATTCGATGTGGACCTCAACCACCACATGCGGGCCGCAATGGATGAATTCCTTGGGCTGAAAGACGCTCACCTCCACCGAGCTGCCAAGAGCCTCGAAGAACCGAGGAAGCTGCTCGCGTCCTTTTATGGGCCTGTGCCACGCAACCTGCTCCGGGCGGCCGCCATTGAAATCCCACGCGGTCTCCGGCGTCACATGGGCAAGGATCGCCGCAACATCCTGTTTTCCGAATGCTTGGTAGATCCCCTGAATCGTGGCCACTTTTTCAACGCTCATGATGGACTCCCTGGTTGGTGGTTTCTGACTTGGCCAGGATGGACGCGTTGCCTTCGTCCGGGCAGATGGCATTCGTACAACCGATCGGTGCAATAATGCACCGGTGCCGAATTGGGATGACCTGCGATACCTGCTTGCGCTTCATCGGGCCGGCTCGCTGACCCGGGCCGCGCGCCTCGAGCGGGTCGACAAGGCGACCGTCAGCAGGCGCCTCGCCGCGCTGGAAGGCGCCCTTGGTGCCCGCTTGGTCGAGCGGCTGCCGCGCGGCCACGCGCTGACACCCGAAGGTCGAACCATGTTGGGTACGGCCGAGCAGATGGAGGCGCTGCTCGCGTCTGCGCATGCCGGCCTGCAGACAGGGTCCGATGGCAACTCGGGAATTGTGCGGGTGACCGCGCCGATTTGGTTTGCCCGGCACATCATCATCCCTGCCCTCGCCAAGCTCCAGACAAGGCACCCACGCCTCGAGGTGCGACTCGTGACAACCAACGCCGTCTTGAACATGGCCGCTCGGGAGGCGGATGTGGCCGTGCGAAACCTGCGGCCCACACAAACAGGGATGATTGCCAGGCGGGCCGGCGCATTGGGTTCGACGCTCTACGGTGCGACGAAGTACCTGGAACAACGAGGACGGCCATCCCATCGTCGACAGCTTCGTCAACACCACCTCATCGGCTATGAGGAGCGGCTGACCTACGTGCCGTCCTTTTCCTGGCTATCGAGCACCGGTGCCGCGGTGGCCTTCCGGGCTTCCGATACGCTGGCGCTGGCGGACGCTGTCCGCGCCGGGCTCGGCCTCGCCGTCCTTCCCTGCTACCTTGGCGACGAGGAGCCCGGGGTGGAACGCGTCGAGTTCGTCGGAGTGGGTCGCGAGGATATCTATCTGGTCACTCATCCGGCGCTCCGGTCCGTCCCACGGGTGAAAACCGTCGTGGCCTGGATGGCCGATCTGTTCCGCACGAACCAGCAACGCCTCGCTGGATCGGAGGCGGCAGACGCCGTCTAACTCGTGCGGCGTCCTGCCGGCGCCCTACTTACCGAGCTTGCCCGCGTCGACGACCTTGATACCGGGCGGCGGGCTCCACTTGAACAGCGCGTCGCCAAGCTTGGTGTTGACCTTGGCGTCGCTGAAGGTGATCTCGTTGACGACGCCCTGGGCGTCGATGAGCACACTGCGCTTGACCAGGTAGCTGTCGGGATCCACCACGAAGTAGATGGCCTTGTATTGACCCTGCGGCTGCTTGGGTTTGAGCGACAGCAGATAGTCGGTGGCGGCGGAGCTGCCTGCGGGCAGCTTGTTGGCCAGCGTGATCTCGAACTCGTCGCCGAGCTTGCCCTTGCCCATCAGGAACGCCACCGACGCCGGTAGCTGCGAGGCCTTGAGATCCTGCTTGAACGCCTGCTTGTCGTCAGGCTGGTACAGCCACAGAAGTTGCCCGGTCGCCAGGTACATCTGCGATTCGGGCTTTTCGTAGTTCCAGCGCATGCGGCCGGGCTTCTTGATCAGCACCTCGCCCGACGACACCGTGGTGCGGCCGAACGTGGGGTTGGTCAGGTTCTGGGTGAAGCGGGCGCGAAAGTCAGCGGCCTGGTCGTAACGCTTCTGCATACGCTCGACCACCACCGCCAGGTCCAGCCTGGCCGCCGGCCCCGGCGCCGGTTCAGCTTTGCCCGCCAGCGCAGCGACGGTTATCAGCAGCAGGTTCCACATGAAGGCGGCATCCTAATCGATCCTTGGACGCCCCGCCGGCGCCCGGCATGCGACGTCGCTGCTGCGCCCGGGGTGAAAAGACGATAGATTTCCTCCTTTCGTGATCGGACAGCGCTTCGGTAACTATCAAGCCACTGCCTTACTAGGTGAGGGCGGCATGGGCGCAGTCTACGAGGCCGTGCACCCCGAGATCGGGCGCCGGGTCGCGATCAAGGTGCTGCGGGGCGAGTTTTCCGGCGACCCGCAGCTGCTCGGCCGGTTCCTCAACGAGGCGCGCGCCGCCAACGCCATCAAGCACCCGAACATCATCGAGATCCTGGATTCGGGCACCACCGACAACGGCAAGCCCTACCTCGTGATGGAGCTGCTCGAGGGCGAGACCCTGTCGGGGCACATCAAGCGCGTGGGCAAACTAACCCTGGGCGACGCACTGGAGTTCGCCTACCAGACGGCATCGGCGGTCGGCGCCGCTCACAAGAAGGGCATCGTCCACCGCGATCTCAAGCCCGACAACCTGTTCCTGGTTGCCGACGAAACTGACCAGGGCCGCCAGCGCATCAAGGTGCTGGACTTCGGCATCGCCAAGCTGCAACAGACCGCCAAGGGCGATTCGGTCAAGACCCGCACCGGAACGCTGATGGGCACGCCCGTGTACATGTCGCCCGAGCAGTGTCTGGGCACCAAGGACGTCGATCACCGCAGCGATGTCTACGCGCTGGGTGTGATCCTGCACGAGATGCTGTGCGGCCGGCCGCCGTTCGTTTCGGAGGGCTTTGGCGAGCTGGTCAACATGCACCTCAATCTGCCGCCACCGGGCGTGCGGGGCGACGTGCCGTCGTTACCGGCTGCCATCGAGAACGCGGTCCTCAGGATGCTGGCGAAAAAGCCCGAGGACCGTTTCAACTCGATGGCCGACGTGCAGGCTGCGCTCAAGGTGGCGGGTGGACCGTCGCTGATGATCCGCGGATCGTCGTCCCCCGATCTCACCGGTGGCACCATGCCAGCCATGAACGCGGTGGCGCCAACCAAGGCCAGCTTGGCCGTTGCACCGACGACGCTGTCGACCGGGGTTGGCGAGCGTGGTGGCACCACCCAGAGGGTGAATCCGGGTCGCCAACGGGTCGCAGCGCTGGTCGTGGTCACCGTAGCGGTGGTCGGGCTCGGCGCGTGGTGGGTGGTGGGGCGGGGGACCAGCGAAACGAAGTCTACAGCCACTGCCACCCAGCCCACGTTCGCCGCCTCCGGACCAGTAGTCCCGTCAGCCATGGCGGGCGGTGCCGGCGGCGAGACGGGCGTGGCCGCGGGGGTGGTGACGCTCAAGGTGAACACGCACCCGCCGGGAGCGCGGCTTCTGCGCGCGGGTGACGGCGTTCTTCTGGGAGTGACTCCGCTGGCACTTGAGATGAAGGCGGCAGGCACGCCGCTTGAAGTGCGCATCGAGAAGGAAGGCTTCACGACGGTGACCCGCTCGCTGTCACTCGAACGCGACGTGACTGACGATGTCGTCCTGGAAAAAAAGAAGGACGAGCACCGGGGCGGCAAGAAGCCGGCACCGCGCCGCGGGGACGACGAACCGGCGAAGCTCTGATAGAGACTACGCATGAAACCAAGCCACCTGGGTCTGGCCCTGCTGGCCGCAGTCCTCGTCACCGCAGGCCCGCGCGAGAAGGTGGCGCATGGCGCGCCCGCGAAGGACAACCGCGAGATGCAGGCGCGCGAATCGTACGCCGCCGGCCGCTACCAGGATTCGCTCGATCTGTTCGTCAAGCTGTACGCAGAGAAGTTGCACCCGAACTACCTGCGCAACATCGGTCGCTGCTACCAGAACCTCGGCGATCCCGACAAGGCCATCTCCAGCTTCCGCGAGTACCTGCGCAAGGCCAAAGGCGTGAAGGCCGACGAGCGCGCTGAAATCGACGGCTACATCAAGGAGATGGAAGAACTCAAGCGGCGCAAGGACAGCAGCGCCGCCGCACCGCCGGTCGACAAGCCGGTCGAGGCGGGGCCCGTGCCGCCGCCTGCGCCCCTGCCACCAGCGCCAGCACCCAGCGAAGCGTCACCGGTCATCGCCATGCCGGTGTCCACGCCCGCGGATGCGCCCGCGAGCGATGGCAGCCCGGTGTACCGGCGGTGGTGGTTCTGGACCATCGTGGCCGGCGTGGTGGTGGCCGGCGCCGTCGGGGTGCTGGTGCTTTCGAGACGTGCGGACCCCCCGTGTGAAGCAGGAAGGATATGCAAATGATCTCGTGCGTGAAGATTCGTGGGTTGCAGTGGCTCGCCGGGCTTGGCTTGGCGTTGCTACTGACGCCGTCGTGCGGCGGCTCCGACGGCCGCTCGCTGGTACCGGTGGATGTGTCCCTGGCGGCCGGGGTGACCGAGGTGGCCACCGTCAGAGTGCAGGTCACGCAGAAGGGGGCGACGGTCGGCACGCAGCAGTCGCCGTGGACGGGCGCGACCGACAGCGTGCTGAAACTGGGCGTGTATCTGGACGGCAGCATCGAGGGCGCAGTCGAGATCTCGGCGCGAGGCCTGTCAGCGGCCGGTGCGACGGTGGCCGAGTCCGAGACAATGATGCGGACCGTCTCGGCAGGCGGAACCGCCGAGCTCGTCAGGCTGACGCTCGGCCCGACCGTTGGCGGCGGCGACGGCGGAGTGGCACGACTCGACGGCACCGTCGCGACCGACGGCCCGCGCGCCGTCGATAGCAGCGGCAACGACGCGGCGATTGCCGTCGATGCTGGACCCGGTCCTGACGGTGGCGTGGTGGCCGATCGGCCGGCCGGCGAGACCGCGGTGATACCCGATGCGGCCGGCAACGAGCCAGCGCGAGCGGACGTCGCCATGGCGCCCGATCTGGCCTTGCAGCCTGACCTGGCGCCCGATGTGGCGCCTCCGCAAGGCCAGGCCTGGACGCCAGGTGCGGCCATCGAAAGCGATCCCCTGAGCCGATCGTACCGGCCGCGCGTCGGCATCGATCCAGTCAGGGGCAACGCCATCGTGGTGTGGGAAAAGGAGGACAACCGTCTGCTCGCACGCCGCTATGACGCCGCGACGAAGACCTGGGGCGACATCAAGAAGATCGAGGATCGCGGCGAGCCCCTACAGGCTCACGTCGGCATCGATGCCGCCGGCAAAGCCGTCATCGCCTGGTACCAGAGCGGCAATGTGACCGATCCGTTGTTGCAGGGCGCGTGGGCCAGCACCTCGGCCGATGGCACAAGCTGGACGCCGCCGTTCAAGATCCAGAGCGGCCGGGTGTACCACACGCTGGCCCTGGCGGTCGCGCGCAATGGGTCGGCGCGCGTGGCGTGGCAGCAGAGCGAGAACAACAAGACATCGCTGTGGAGCGCGTACTACAACGGCACGGCCTGGGTCGGAGCCACGCGGGTCAAGGACGGCCTCGACAGCAACGAGCGCTATCCGGCCATGGCCATGAACGCCAACGGCGGCGGCATCCTGGCCTTCAACCAGGAACACATGGGCCAGGACAGCATCTGGGCATCGACCTTCGCGGGCGCCACCCTCGACGATCCGCTGACCATCGAGAGCTACAACACCGACAGCGCCTTCGATGCAGACGTGGGCATGAACCCCGACGGCAAGGCCATGGCGGTGTGGGCGCAGCGCAACGGCAGCAGCTCTGCTGATGGTTGGTCGAACGAGTACGTGCCAGGGATGGGCTGGAAGGGGCCGGTGAAGATCCTGACCGGGCGTTGGGTGTCGTCGATCAAGGTGGTGGTCGACCGCGGCGGCATCGCGACCGCGGCGTGGTCGCAGAACACCGCCAGCGGCAAGGACAACGTCGTGGTCAGCCGGCAGGCAGGGACTGGCTGGGGCGCCCCCGAGCCGCTCGAGACCAACGATCTGGCGCCCGGCCGCACCGACGAGGATCCGGCGCCCAAGCTGGGCGTCGACGCGCAAGGCGTCGTGCATGCGGTGTGGCGCAAGCGCACCTCGGCGGCAGCGCCGACCACGTTCAGCGTCTGGACCAGCCACTTCTCGCCAACCGCGATGAAGTGGAGCGCCGAAGAGAAGCTGGGCGGCAAGGACATGCTGCGTGCCTGGGAACCGGAACTGGCCACCGCCGACAATGGCGTGTCGATCGCGGCGTTCTATTACGTCGACAGCCTGCTGACCCTGGACAAGGACGCGTTCACGCCGTTTGTCGCGATCCTCCGATGAGGGGACGGTTCTCGGCCCGGCTTTTCGCAGCGGTCATACCGATCGCTGCCTGCGCGACCTCGCCAGCGGCGCCATCGGCGCAGGCAGGCGCGGAGGCAATACTGGCGGGCAGCGAGGATCCGCTGCTTGGCTACCAGACGCTGGTCAGCGCGCCGGATCGCGCCGACGAGGACTTGAAGCTTGACCAAGGCCGCAAGCCCGCCGAGATGATGGCCTTCTTTGCCATCCGACCTGGTGAGCAGGTCGCCGAGATCGCGGCGGGCGCCGGCTACACGGCCGAGTTACTGGCGCGAGCGGTGGGGCCGACAGGCAAGGTCTGGGGCATGAACCGCTTCGCGCTGAAGTTCGTCAAGCCGTAACGGTCATCGCGCGGCGCCGGTTTCTTGACAGCCAATTGTGGCGACGGCACCGTGGTGGGCATGAGCATAAGGAAAGACAAGTCTGGAGCGTCGTCGAGCCTGTCGAGGCCAGCGTCGCGCCAGGTGGTCGCGCCCCGGCTTTCGCGTGGCAAGAAAGCTCCGACCGCGGAGCAGATCGCGATCCGCGCGTACGAGCGGTGGCTCGACGATGGCCGTCCCGAGGGCCGCCACGAGCTGCACTGGGCCGCCGCCGAGTCCGAGTTGCGCGGCCGCTAGCCCACCGTCAGCTATTGAGCGCTGCGGCCGCACGCGGCGGCGCTTCGTCAGCACCTCGGCTCAGGGCCGCGGCGGCGTGCTGCTTACGAACCAGAACGGCCCTTTGGCGGCGCCCTTCGACGCCTGATCCTTCTTGCGACTGTCGGCAATGCGCTTGTCGGCGTCCTCCAGCTTCTGCGCCCAGCCATCGCCGAGGGCGGTCTTGAGATCGCTCTGGGTCTTGGCCTTGAGCGACGCCATCCCGGCGGCCGTCGCCTCGGGCGTGGCCTGGCCAGCCTTCTCGGACTCCCGCAGGGTCTTCCGCGTCTTCTCGGCGGCGGCAATGATCTCGCCCAGACGCTTGCCCTCGGGCTCGGGCAGACCCAGTTCCTTGGCAATCCGGTCCCGGAACGCGCCATCTTTCTTGTCGCGGTCCAATTCCTTCTTCTGGTCCTTCTCTTCTTTCTTGATGCGCTTGGCCTCGTCCTTATCGTGCTGGATGCGCGCCAGCTCAGCGACCACGAAACCACGCAGCATCTCGCGCGACGACTCGCTCTCGATGACGGCCGGCAACGGCGCGGGCGCGGCGGTTGGAACGAACACCGGTACGCCACGCGGGGCAATCGTGGCCCGGCGCGCGGCGGTAACGCCGGCACCCGCCGAAGCCGAGGCGGTGCCCTCGTCGCCGCCCGACTCGGGCGCTGTGAGCCGCGCCGACAACGCACCGACCTGGCGGGACAATTTCACGGTGTACAAGGTCTGGGCGACCGACCCGGCCGCCAGCGCTGCGATGACAAGGCCTCCGATGTTCTTCATGTGCCAGACCCTACCGGCGCTACATGACCGCACGATGACCGCCCGGGCGAAATATCCAGGATTTTTCCGTGGTATCGGTCACAGGATGGCGACATCGCGTCACGCCGCGTGGCAGAGTTCGCCAGTGCTTTGAATGCCCACCCTGCGTCGCCTCAGTGGCCTCGAGATCCTGGACAGCCGCGGGCAGCCGACGGTAAAGGCCATCTGCGAACTAGCCAGTGGCGCACGCGGCGCCGCATCGGTCCCGTCGGGCCGATCGACCGGCCGAGCCGAGGCGCACGAGAAGCGCGATGGCGACTCGCGCCGCTACCGCGGTCTCGGCTGCCGCGAGGCGGTGCGCAACATCAATGAAGTGATCTTCCCGAATCTCGAGGACACGACATTCTCGGGCCAGGACGACTTCGACCGGGCGCTGCTTGAACTGGACGGCACGGACGACAAATCGGGACTGGGCGCCAATGCGCTGCTGGGATGTTCACTAGCCTACGCGCGCGCGACCGCCATTGAAGCCGGCAAACCGTTGTTTCAGACCCTCGCGAGCCTGATGGGCACGTCACCGCGCTTGCCCCGTCCCACCATCACCCTGTTTTCGGGCGGCAAGCACGCCGGCGGCCAGGTCGAGATACAGGACGTCCTCATCGTCCCGCTGGCGGCGCGAACCATTGACGACGCGATGGCGGCCACGTTCGCGGTGTATCAAGCTGCGGTCGCCCTGGGCGCGCGCAAGTACGGCATGCGTCCCCTGGTCGCCGACGAAGGTGGCCTGGCCCCCGCCTTCCCCGACATCAACACCATGCTCAGCGACGCCGTCGAGGCCATTACTATGGCCGGCTTCGTGCCTGGCCTGGACATTGCGCTCGCCATCGACGTGGCGGCAAGTCGTTTCTTCCGCGGCGGCCGCTACCAGCTGGGCGGCATGCAGCTTTCCGGGCGCAACATGATCGAGTTGGTCGCCGGCTGGGTCGCGCGCTTCCCCATCATCAGCGTCGAGGACGCGCTGGCCGAGGATGACTGGCAGCACTGGCCCGACCTGCGCCGGGCACTCGGCCGACGCGCGCTCATCATGGGCGACGATCTGCTGTGCACCAACCCCAGGCGCATCGAACGCGCGGTGGGCGAACGGGCGGCGAACGCGCTCTTGCTGAAAGTGAACCAGATCGGGACGTTGACCGAAGCGGCCGACTCGTGCCGTCGCGCGCGTGCCGCCGGCTGGGCTGTCACGGCGAGCGCCCGCAGCGGCGAGACCGAGGACGACTGGCTGGCGGATCTGGCCACCGGCTGGGCCAGTGATCAGATCAAGATCGGATCGATCACGCGCTCGGAACGCTTGGCCAAATACAACCGGCTGCTTGAGATCGAAGTCACCGCGCGCTTACCACTGGCGCCGTGGCCAACGCCGTTGCCGTGAAGCCGGCCCGAGGCGGGCGTCAGAAATCTCAGGCGGCGGCGGCGATCGTCCGCCGCCACGCCTCGCGGTACGACGCCTCCAGAGCGTGCCCGATCCGTGCGTGATCCATGAGAGGCGAGCCCGTCCTGTCCCAAAAACCCGAGCGACGGACAGCCGTCGAGCCGCCTCATCGTCGAGGGTGCCAATCTGTTCATCACCCAGGACGCGAGGCACAAGCTGTTCGAGGCCGGCGTGGTGATCATCAAGGACAGCTCGGCGAACAAGTGCGGTGTGATCTGCTCGAGCTACGAGGTGATCGCCTGCCTGCTCATCAGCGACGCCGAGTTCCTGGCCATCAAACCGGCGTTCGTCGCCCAGGTCCTTGACCGCCTGCGCCGGGTCGCGCGCCTGGAGGCCGAACTGCTGTTCGAGGCCGGCCGGCACCGGCCCGCGATGCCGCACTTCGAGCTGGGCATCTTGCTCAGCCAGGAGATCAACCGCCTGACCAGCGCGCTTGCCGCGCAGTACACGCGCCTCGAGCGCGACCACCCTGACCTCATCCGAGCGACAGTGGTGGCCTATCTACCGGCGGTGCTGGTCGAGACCGCCGGCGACCGGCTGTGGTCGCGGCTGCCCGCCGACTACCGCGCCCAGCTGGTGTGCACCAGCCTCGCCGCCGGGCTGGTCTATGGCGAGGGCCTCGACTACTTCCGCGACGTCCCCGAGAGCCACCTTGCCGATCTGGCCAGCAGCTACGTGCTCCGCGAACGCAAGACCCGCGAGCTGGTCGCCGAGGTCGAGCGCTCCAGCCTCACGAGCGCGCAAGAGATCGCAGAGCTACTCCGCCTCGGAGGCACCCGCGCCGCCTTGAAACGCGCAAGCGACTGACCCGCACGCGGTCACCGCGGTTGGAGGCGGGTTACCCGGGCCGGTCGCCGCCTGCGCCTTCCGGCGGCCGAGCAGCGTGCGAAGCAGGAGGAACGCACAGAAAATTGCGACGATCGGCAACCAGACGAACGCGCACGCCTTGGCGATGTGGGCCGGGAGGTTGAAGTCCGCCTCGACCCGACCGGGGACGTGCCGTGACGGGTCTTCCGGCAGGTACGTCACCTCGGCGGGAACCGCCGCGTGGCACGTGGTCCGATCCTCGATGACGGGGCCGGATCGAGGCTGGAACGAGTACACGGCGATCTGGCAGGCCTTCCGCTTCTTGGTCGCCGGCAGGGTTTCACGGCGCACGAGCTGCGTCGGCGCCGTGACGCCACGACTCGACAGCTCGGCCCGCTTGGTGCCGCCACGGTAGGCGACGAATCCGACGAAACCTACGACGGCCAGCGACACCCAGAGGAAGACCTTCAACACGGTGGGAAAGGAGCCTCGCGCCTTCGTCATCGCAACCTTTCGACATCGGGGCCTGCCGGAGCGATCGCGCCCCACTGCGGTGAACGGGTTTCCCCGAATGCTAGACGCCTTGTTACAGCGTACCGGAGCTTCGTTCCAGGACAGATTCGTAACGGAAGCCACGCTGACGTTACCTGGATGGCAGCCTCGGCGAGTCGGTGGCGACGGAGATCCTTGGCAAGCGGCGAGGTGTCGCCCTGCGACCGCTCGGCTTGAAACATGCAGTGGTCGCGGGAATGAATATCAGGCGGCTGGGCCCTACGTTGGCGTTGGCGGTTTTCATGCTCGCGTGCGAAGCCGCCGACAACGTCCAGGACAGGCAACTGGCGGTGACCACCGAAACTGTCTACGTCGCCAGAGCGAACGCCTGGTTCTATTGGAATCAAGGCGAAAACCTAGGAACCGCCTGGCGCCAGCACGCCTGGACCCCGCCCGGCGGGCAGTCGAGTGGGACGGCACCGCTCGGTTACGGGGAAAGCTATGTGAACACGATCTCCTACGGCGCCGACCCCGCCAACAAGCCCACCACCGTCTATTTTCGGAAGGCGTTCTTCGTCGAGGACCCTGCCCAGGTGGCGTCGCTCCGGCTCGACGTGATGTACGATGACGGTTTTGTCTTCTACGTCAACGGTCAGGAAGGCGGTCGAGCGAGCATGCCGACCGGCACTGTCTCTCACACCACTTTCGCGGCGGCGAGCCACGAGGCCAACGCCGCGTACGGGTCGTTCGATGCCTCGGCGGTCCGGGGCGCGTTGCAGGCCGGGTGGAACACGCTAGCCATCGAGATCCACCAGCACAGTCTCTCCTCGAGCGACCTGGTCTTCGACGCGGCCCTGGTCGCTCAGGTGGGAACCACGCCCCCTCCACCTTCGGGAGGCATCTCCCGGAGATCGTCCTGGAGCTACTGGGACAAGGGCGGCGACCTCGGGGCGGCCTGGCGCACAAGTTCCTATGACAGCTCCAGCTGGTCCAGCGGCGCCGCACCCCTCGGCTACGGCGAGAGCTACCTCGCCACCGCTGTCTCCTTCGGTCCCGATGCCACGAACCGGCACATCACCTCATACTTTCGAAAGACCTTCAGCGTGAGCGACCCGGCGGCCGTCACCGGCATGAGCGGGGAGGTCATGTACGACGACGGTTTCATCGTTTACCTCAACGGACAGAAGGTCGGCAGCGACGGAATGCCCGCCGGCACGACGACGGCCGCCACCTTGGCCGTGAGCCGCGAGGCTGGCAACACCTACCAGACCTTCAACTGGTCGGCTCAGAAGAACTTTCTTGTCGCCGGGGTGAACACGATAGCGGTCGAGGTCCACCAGCAGAAGGCCTCGTCGAGCGATCTGGTGTTTGATCTGGCGCTCGGCCTGCAGGCATCGTCGCCAGCGCCGCCTGACCCGGGGCCGACGCCGTCCGGCTCGCTGCAGGTGTGCCCAACCGGCGCGCCCTTCACCAGCATCGCGGCGGCGATCGCGGCGGCACCTTCGGGCGCGACCATCCAGATATGCCCGGGGACGTACCGAGAGAGACTCAGCATCAACGCCAAGCCGCTGAGTCTGGTCGGCACCGGGGGCGCCGCTGTCACCATCGTCGACGGCAGCGCCGGGGGTAGCGTGCTCGCCATTGCGGGGACTGGCGGAAGCGGTGTCACCGTCCAGGGCCTCACATTCAGGAATGGCGCTACCGGCGGCGATGGCGGCGGCGTCAGGTGCGCGAGCAGCACGCTCAGCATCCTGGACAGCGTCTTTTCTGCCAACCTGGCTCAGAACGGGGGCGGACTCGCCGCCACGGGCTGCGACCTCGACGTCTTGCGCACTCGGTTCGATCAGAACCGGGGCAGGAATGAGGGCGGCGGCGCCTTCCTGAGTGGCAGCTCGGGCCAGGTCAAGCAGTGTCAGTTCGTCGGGAACCAGGGCGTCCTCGGTGGCGGCATCCACGTACGCGAGGGCACCGTCGCACTTCTCGGCAACGTCCTGCAATCCAACGTCGCCGAGCTGCGCGGCGGCGGCCTTTACCACGCCAGCAGTAGCCCGGTGACGAACAACACCTTCGCCGATAACCAATCGAGCTGGACAGGGGGCGGCATCTACGTGGAAACGCACGCACCGCTCTTCCAGGACAACACCGTGAGTGGAAGCACGTCGGTGAACGACGGCGGCGGCATCTATATCTTCCAGAGCCAGGCCACCCTCCGCGCCAACCGCTTCCTCGGAAATCACGCGGGCGACGACGGCGGCGGCATCCGCAGCTTCGAGAGCAACTGCCGGCTCGAAGCGAATGTGGTCGAGCAAAACATCGCCGATGGGGCCGGCGGCGGCATCCGGGTCGGACATCTGCCCTGCCAGGTCATCAACAACATCGTCCGCAACAACACCGCGGTCGATACCGGCGGCGGCATGGACCTCGACAACGACTCGAGCGTTGTCCGGGGCGGCGAGGTAAGCGGCAACAAGGCCAGCAAGGGCGGCGGCATCAACATGTATCTCGGGGCCCGGAGCGGCGCCACCCTCGAGGACATCGTCATCACCGGCAACCGGGCCTGGCGCGGGGGCGGCATTCACCTCGACGACAACTTCGAGCCCGTTGTCTTGCGCGGGTTGACGGTCGCCGACAACGTCGGCGGCGACGGCGGCGGACTCTATGCCCGGGCCACCAACTTCACCCTCACCCGTTCAGTGTTCAAGGGCAACCAGGCCTCCGAACGGGGCGGTGGCATCTTCGCGGGCGCCAACGGCAGCTGGAACGAACCTTGTCCCTGTCCGCCTGTCAGTCCGCGCGCAGCCATCGACTTCATCGTCGTCCACGGCAACATCTCGCCGGCAGGATCCGGGCTGTGGACCAGCTTCGGCGACCTCACGGTGGCGAACTCCATCCTGCTTCACAACAGCGGCGGCCCCTCGGTCACTGCCGGGGCAACGGCGGCGGCGCCCAGTGTCCCGATCCCACCGAAGTACCGCTACAACGACACCTTGCCGGCGACCTTTGCGGGAATGTCGAGCGCCGTCGGGAGTAGCGGCAACATCGCCGCGGATCCGGTGTTCGCGAACGCGTCGACCGGCGACTTCCACCTCGGCAGCGGCAGCTCGTGCGTGAACGCCGGTGATCCCGCCATCTTCGACGCCAACGGCACCCGCGCCGACATGGGCCGTTACGGCGGACCCTGACGCTCCGGCGGCAGATACACCCTAGTCGATGTTCGCGCCAGCCGTGTCGGTTTCGCAACGCTCCTGGCGGAGACGTTACCGTTTCTCCACTGACTGCGAGGTGTGCGGAGCGCGCGAAGCTCGACGTGCGCACCTGGCATACACGGTGCACGAGCACGAACGACTGCGGATTGCCAGCTGCGGAAAACATTGGTCACGATGGAGATGCGGTACCAACTCATAGAGGCGATCGGATCAGGAGGCATGGCGGAGGTCTTCAGCGCCATCGCACACGGGCCCAGCGGGTTTCAGCGTCGTTGCGTGGTCAAGCGCGTCCTACCGCAACTCGCCTGCTCGCCCGCCTTCGTGCAGATGTTCGTCGACGAGGCCCGGATCTCTTCGCTGTTCTGCCACCCGAACATCGTCCAGTTTTACGAATCCGGCGAGGAGCAGGGCGTCTGCTTTCTCGCCATGGAGCACGTCCTCGGTCGAGATCTCGACGCGCCACGCGCGAGCGGGCGTCGGCTCAACCGGGCTGGCCAGCCAAGCGGCGACCACAGACAAACAGGCCCACGCTCCTGCGCTCACGTTCGAATGGTGGGCACCAGGGTGCGATGTGCGTAAGACGTCGGTACGTGACAGCGCTGCCGGCGCCGCCCGTCACTCGATGATTCGTGGCGTGCAGGTCCAGGTCATGCCGCCGTTGGCGCTGTCGCAGCGCTGTCCGTCGCAGCAGCGCGTGGCCGATGCCGGATCGCACGGGCCGTTCGCGGGATAGCAGGCGACGCCACCATCGGGGGTCGGCGGCTGAACCGGCGTGGTCTTCGGCGGGTCGCGCACGTCGAGGGTCCAGAAGGCGCGGTGATTGTCCTCGTCGAGACCCTGGAACTGGAGGCGGAAGGCCGGGAAGCTGGGATCCTGCGCGGTGCCGAGCTTCGCCGGATCGATGGCGGCGACCCAGATCTGCTGCGTGCCCTTGGGCAGCACCACGCCGTATTCGCGCTGCGAGTTGAACGCGACCCAGTGGTAGTCGCCGGGCGGCGCCCAGGTCGGCTGATTGTTCTCGGTCTGCCCGTCGCCCATCGCGTTCGAGACCACGCGGTTTGCGTTGACCAGTTCGACCGGCGTCCCGCCCTTGGCACCGATGACCCACAGCTGCGCGGTCATGTCGCCGTGCCCACCCTTGCCGCGCGAGAACGCGATCCACTTGCCATCGGGCGCGTGCATCGGGAACAGGTTCGAGCCGCCGGGCGGCGGCGGCACGCCCATCATCGGCTTGGGCATCCTCATCATCCCGCTGCCCTGCAGCAGCATCGCGGGCGTGCCCCACTTGCCACCCGCCCACGGGATCGTCATCAGGCTGGCGCCGGCCGGCGAGTCGTCCTTGCCGGTGGCGAAGACGACCTGCGATCCGTCGGGTGACCAGTCGGGATGCGTGCCGGTCACCGCGCCGAGCGGCAGGTCACCTTTGTTGGCGCCGGTCGCGCGATCGAGCATCCACATCTTGCCGCCCCACGCCGCGACCACATTGGCGTCGTCGGGCGAGATGGTGGCGAAGCCGTGTCCCTTGGTCTGCGGCACGTTCTTGATGAGCGGGGTCGGCGGCGCCGCGCGCGTCACCTCGGTGATCCACAGACCGCCGCCCGACATGGCATCGACCGGCGCCACCATGTACTTGCCGTCGCGCGAGACCACGTGGCACGCGACGCACTTCACCTGATCGTTCGGGTTGGTGTACGTGGTGCTGGGCTTGCCCGTCATGTAGTCCTCGGGCGTGGCCGCCGAGATGTTGGCGCGGCGGATGCCGGCCGACGTCGTCGACCAGTAGAAGATCGCGCCCTCGACGTCCTGCTTGGAGAAGCCAATCGTGATGGGCGCGGAACGGCGCACGGTGGGCGGCGTCGTCGAAGCGTCGAGCCCATCCACCGTCCACGTCACCGTCTGCCCCGCGTTCGCGCCGGCGATGTAACCCCACGCTTTCTCGTCGGCTTCCCAGCACGCGGAGCCGACCTTCGTGCACTGCGCGTGCTTGCCGTCGGTGTACACGGTGACCTTCGAGACCGGGCCGTCGAGCTTGAGACGAAACTGCGTGAAGCCCTGCGCCTTCCACTGGAACAGCGTGCGCCAGATGTTGCGCGGGAACCGGGTCTGGTTGCTGGGATAGACGATCGCCGGCACGTTGCCGGTCGCGACCGGCGTGCCGCCCCAATCGCCGGCGTTGGTCGGCGTGCCCAGCGTCACCATGCCGTCGGGCGGCAACGGCGGAACCACCATCGTGCTGCCGCCGCCACTGCCACCGGTCCCGGCGACGGTGCCACCCGTGCCAGTGCCGCCACCCTTGCCACCACTACCGCCGCCGCCGCTGCCGCTGCCACCGGTGCCGCCGACCGCCGTACCACTGTTGCCGCCGCAAGCGCCCGCCGCACCGAGCGCCAAATACAACACCGCGAGATGACCGCTTCGTCCCATTCGCATGTTGCCTCCGTATAGGTCAGACCACGTCCCCCCGAATTACGCGCCGTTGCGCCGCCGGATGCAAGGCCGGGCGCGTGATGCGCTTGCCGCCTACACCGACGGACACCCCGCCATCGGTCCGTCATGATCGCTCGTCACGTATGATGTGACGAGGATGTCGTTGCGCACCGTGGTCGTTCTGCTCGCGCTGGCGATCGGAGCGCTGGCCATGCGCAATCGCGTGAGTCACTCGTCGCAGTCATTCGAGGCGACGCTGGCGACCGCGCGCACGGCCGGCGTGACGTTGGTTCTGGAGTTCTCGATGACGGGATGCGGGGCGTGTCGCGCGTTCGAGCGCATGACTCTCGCCAAACCGATCGTGCAGGACGCGCTGAAACAGGTGCAATTCGTCGAGTACAACGTCAGCGAAAGCGCCGCCGCGCACGCACTGGCCGAGCGCTTCAACGTGCGTGTCTACCCCACGGTCATCGCGGTCGACGCCGAAGGGCGCGAGCACGCGCGAAGCGAAGGGCCGCCGGCGAAGACCGTCAGCAGCCAGCGCGTTGACCCCCGCCCGTTGACGGATGTCCCGACATGAACGAACCGGGCCGCGCACGACCCGGTTCGCCCGAACTGTGACCACCGATCAGAACCGCTAGCCGATGAGCCCGCTCACCGACAGCGTGTCCTCGCCCGACGTCCCGTCACTCGAGAAGTCCGGGAACATGTCGTCGAACACGGTGGGGCGGTACATCAGGCGCACGTCCGCCGTGAAGTGCTTGTACCCGCCGCCCACGCCGATCGCCAACGGGAACGCCATCACGCCGTCATTGTTCTCGACCCCGGCGTCCTCTTCGTCCACGCCGGCCACGTTGTACAGCGTCCAGCCGAGTCCGGCCCCGACGTACGGTTCGATGAACGCCAGGTCGTTGTGCACGACCGGATAGCCGAGGCGGATCAATCCCTCGAACCCGGTCGAGATGACGCTCGCGCTTTCGCCCGTCGGCGTATCGAGGCCGAACGCCCTCCGTGAAGTTCGTGAAACTTCCACCGGCAGAGAGCGACAGATTCTGCTTCGAGAAGACTTCCCTCGGCTGCGTGATGACCTCCTCACCTGATCCTTGAATCGTCGACGGACTGGGCTCCTCGGCCTCTTGCGCCAGAACTTGCCCACCGACCAGTGCCACCATTCCCACGACCATTCCGAACGTGAATCTTTTCATGTGTTCAACCCCTGACGGATTCTGTGAACCGTCCCGTGGCCGCACACACCGAATCCACCAGGAACCGCGGAATCAATGGACGATAGACGCGCGCGGTGGCGTTGACCTGACCGAACTTGTGCGGCAGCGCGGGCCCGATGTGCGGGCTGAAACGAAAGCGCAGGTTATGAAAACTGCCGGTCTCGGTGACGATCTCGCTGTCGCGCGAGTCGTACTGCAATCCCACCTCGGCCGCCGCGACCGCGTGGTTCAGTGGTCCATCCAGCAACGCGCGCGTACGATCGGGCCCGCTGGCGCGTTGCTGCGCCAGCAGACCGTCGGCCGGGATGGTGAGCCAGTTGTAGAAGTACTCGACGGCCGGGCGCACGGGGGGTAGATGGGATGAGGAGGCCGCCTTCCCCCGCTCGCAGATAATCTGCGGGCTGTTCACGGACTCGAAGTCCAAAGGAGAAGGCGACAGGTTGTATTGCGGGGGGAATCCCCCCGACAGCGGCACGTTTCAACATCAACCGAAAATGTGCGGCGCAGAAGCTGAGCCCAAGGCAGGTACTTGCATCTGTGCGTGGGCGGCGCGGGCGGTTTGGCCGGACCCTGTGGTGGCTCTTGATCGGACGCCTGCGCGGGTGGCGGTGGTGGCACGACGAGTGCCCGCCACTGGCTGGCGCCCGCAAGCACACCAGCGTACCTGGTGCAGTGCAGGCGTGGCGGACGCTGCCAGGCGCGACAGCAGGCTCAGCGGATCCAGATCGATCGCGTAGGTACCGTCGCTTCAATGCTTGCGCAGTTCGATCCTGACGAGGTCGTCTTGCACGAGGCGGAGGCCGCTCCTGGGCAATGGGAGGGCGCAAGATGTACTTGACCAAGGCTTGGCGGCCGCGCTGGTCCTCGGCGCCGGCAGTTGTGGCAGCGTGCAGGGAGAAGCCCAGCTCGCTGACTGACAGCGGGGCGGAGATCTCGACGCTGCCGTGAACGCGGTGTTCGATCAGATCAAGATCGGATCGATCACGCGCTCGGAACGCTTGGCCAAATACAACCGGCTGCTTGAGATCGAAGTCACCGCGCGCTTACCACTGGCGCCGTGGCCAACGCCGTTGCCGTGAAGCCGGCCCGAGGCGGTCCCGGCCCGTGTGTTCCGAGGCCCCATCCAACCCGGGCGTCAGAAATCTCAGGCGTCGGCGGCGATCGTCCGCCGCCACGCCTCGCGGTACGACGCCTCCAGAGCGTGCCCGATCCGTGCGCGATCCATGAGCGGCGAGCCCTGCAGACGGTCGCGCAGCCCGCGCCGGAGCTCTGCCAGCGCACCCGCGTCGGTCGCGAGGCGGACGGCGGTGGCTACGTACGCCTCGATGGTGAGCGCCACCAGGGACGGCAGTCCCACCCGCGCCAGGATCGAGGCGCCGACGCGGCCCGCGTGGGCAGCGCCGGCGAGGGTCAGGACCGGAACGCCCATCCAGAGCGCCTCGCACGTGGTGGTGGTCCCGTTATACGGGAACGGATCCAGCGCCAGGTCGATCGCCTCGTACGCCTGGAAGTGCTCGGTCTTCGAGTGAACGTACCCCACCAGCGTCAGCCGGTCCTCCCGCACGCCTGCCGCGGCGAACCGGCGCAGGACGTCGGCGCAGGTGGCGTCGTCGTCCAGCCCTTTCGCTTTCAGCCACAGCCGCGCCCCCGGCACGCGGGCCAGAACGTCGCTCCACGCGCCGATGACCGAGGGGGACAGCTTGGCGATTTGGTTGAACGATCCGAACGTGAACGGCCGTCCCTGGGCGCGACCGGCGGGTGGCAACGACGCCGCCTCGGGCGCGGGCGTGTAGCACAGGAACCCGCCCGGCAGACGGGCGAGGCGCTCGCTGTGGCGGGCGGCGGCGGCGCCCTCAGGATCGGCCACCTCGTCCGTGATGCGCACGTCCATCTGGGAAAGGCCCGTGGTGTTGGGGTAGCCGAGGTACGTCACCTGCACGGGCGCCACCCGCGTGGCCAGCAGCGCCAGGCGGTTGGCGGAGCTGTGGCCGGCCAGGTCCACCAGCACGTCGATGCCGTCCTCGGCGATGATCGCGCGCAGCGCTTCCCCGCTGATGCCGGCCACGTTGCGCCAGCGGTCCGCCAGCGCGCGCAGCCGTACCGTGGTGCCGTCCTCCATGTGATCGTCGGCGTAGGCCGTGACCTCGACCTGGGCGCGATCATGACCCGCCAGCACCCCCTCCAGGAAGTACGCCACCGAGTGCTGCCGCAGGTCGGGCGAGAGGTACCCGACGCGAAGACGCCGCTCCGCCCGGGGATCGCGCGGGCGCACGGCGACCGGCGCCCCGGCCCGCGCGCGCACCTCCGCTTCGTAGCGGCGATGCGCGAGCGCCACCGCGTCGGCGTCCGACGTGTCGTCGTAGTTGAGCGTGAGGAGGTACGCCGACAGGCAGGCCAGCCGCCGGGGGGTATCGTCCACAAGCGGCAGCGCCGTCTCGTAGTGGCGCAGGCTGGCCGGGAGATCGCCCCCCTCGCGCAAAGCGTTGGCCAGGTTCCAGTGGACGCTCGCCGACCGCGGGTCGCGGGCGAGCGCGCGCCGCAGCGCCGCCGCGGCCTCGCCTACCTTCCCCATGCGCCCGAGGAGGACCCCGAGGTTCACGAGCGCCTCGAACAGCGTGGGGTCGGCGGCCAGCGCGGACTCCAGCGCCGCCAGGGCGGCCGGGCCATCGCCCAGCTTCATGAGCACGACACCGAGGTCGTTGTGCAACGCCGCGCTCCGGGGGGCGCGCGCCAGGCCCTCGCGGAACGCAGCGACCGCCTCCAAGGGCCGGCCTGCGCGATCGAGGGCGGCGCCGAGGTCGTGCCAGACGTTGGGGGTGTCAGGCTCCAGCGCGGCCAGACGCGCGCGATCGACCGCAACCTCGGCGAACTCTTGCCCCGCGGATCGCGCCACCACCCGGCGCCGCAACACGATCTGCAGATTCTCGCGCAGGTCGGACCGCTGAGGCGCGACCCGCAGCCCCGCCTCCAGGTGAACGACCGCTTCGTCCAGCGCGTCGCGCTTCTCGCAGAGCGCGCCCAGGTTGTTGTACGCGTCGCCGATCTTCGTGCCCGCGGCGACGGCCTGACGGTACGCGAACTCCGCGCCGGCCAGGTCGCCGCGCCGGTATGCCTCCTGCGCGCGCAGGCAGCAGCGCTCGTCGTACGCCCGGGGCTGCGCCTGCCGCTGGCGCGACTGCGCCCACGGCTTCACGCGCCCCCCCCCGGCGAGAGGGCCGCCAGAAGGCGGGCGCACACGTGGTCAATCTCGTCGTCGCGCAGATCGGGCGGCGCGGGCAGCGCGATCACCTGGGCGGCGATGCGCTCCGCGACGCCCAGTGGACCGGTGGCGTAGAGCGGCTGCTCGGAAGCGGCGCAGAACCCGGGCCGCGTCTCGATGCCCTCCTCCGCCAGTCGGTGCATCACAGTGTCGCGCGCGACACTGTGCACGGTGGGATCGATCCGCACAGCCACCGCCCACATCACCGGCGCGACGGCGGCGGGGATGGCCTGCAGCCGCAGTCCAGCCCTGCCGTCCAGGCGCGCCCGGTAGCGGTCATACACATGAACGCGCAGGGCGCAGGCGCGATCCCGGTGGGCGATCTGCGCGCAGAGAAACGCCGCCTGCATGTTGGTGATGCGGAAGTTGTGCCCGACCACGTGATGCCAGTACTTCCGATCGGGGGTCATCCCGTGGCTGCGCAAGAGGCGCATGCGCGCGACCAGGCCGGGGTCCCGGGCCAGGACCAGGCCCCCCTCGCCGCAGGTGAGCGTCTTGGTGGCCTGGAAGCTGAACGTGGCCACGTCGCCCAATGCCCCGCACAGGATCCCGTCCCGGCGCGAGAAGATCGACTCGGCGCAGTCCTCGACAAGCGTGAGCCCGCGGGCGCGGGCCAGCGCGGCGAGGGCGCCCATGTCGCAGACGTTGCCGTAGGTGTGCACCGCCACGATGGCCCGAGTGGCGGGGGTGATGCGGCGGGCGACGTCGTCGAGATCGAGCAGCCAGGTGGTGTCGTCCACGTCGGCGAACACGGGGCGCGCCCCGCAGGCCAGCACCATGTTGGCGGCGGCCATGAACGCCCAGGCCGGTACGATCACCTCGTCCCCCGGACCGATGCCCAGCGCCCGCAGCGACAGCTCGAGCGCGGCGGTTCCGTTGCTGACGAGCAGCGCCTGACCGGGCAGGCCGTGCAGCGCGCCCAGCTCGTCCTCGGCGCGATCGATGAACGCGCCGGCGGAGAGCGCGGTCGAGGCCACCGCCTCCGCCACCAGGCGCCCCTCGTCACCGGTGAGGAGCGGCCGCGCCCATGGGATACGGCTCACGCCACACGCTCAAGCGCCGGCGTGCCGCCTACCAGCTCGAACCGGGGCAGCGGGAAGACCAGCGTGCCGCCGCCCTCGACGAAGCGCTGCTCACGCCTGGTGATCTCGGCCCGGTAGTGCCAGGGGAAGACCAGGAAATAGTCGGGGCGGGCGGCGCGCGCCTCGGCCTCGGTGACGATGGGAATGCGACTCCCGGGCGTGACGTGACCATGCTTTCCGGGATGCTTCTCGGCGATGGCGGTGATCTGATCTGGGCCCAGACCGCAGTACTGGATGACCACGTTCCCCTTGGTCGAGGCGCCGCAGCCATAGATGCGGCGGCCGGTGCCGAGCGCCCGGTCGACGAAGGCGCGCAGCGTGTCCCGGCTCTGCTCGACGGACACCCGAAAGCGATCGTAGAGGTCTCGCTCCTCGAGGCCGCGCTCCGCGGCGGCCAGCGCATCGATGGTGGTGGCGCGCGGCGAGAAGCTGGCGTCGTCGCGCGCGGCGGTGACGCAGAAGCTGGCCCCGTTGACGTCGTTCACCTCCACGTCGAGGATGCGCAGGCCGGCACGCTCGGCCATCCACTGGATCTGCCGGAGGTTGTAATAGTTGAGGTGCTCGTGGCAGACCGAGTCGTAGGCCACGTTCTCGATCATCCGGGCGGCGTAGCCCTGCTCGAACACCCACACCCCGTCGGGCGCCAGCAGGTCGCGAACCTCGCGCATGAACCCGATGGGATCGTCGATGTCGTAGAACATGGCGATCGACGTGATGACCTTGAACCTCCGGTCGCCGCAGGCGGCGCGGACCCGGTCCCCCGAGAAGAAATCCACCAGCAGGCGCACGTCCGGCGGGTAGGCGTCAGCGAAGCGCGCGCTCGACGGGTCAATGCCCACGCGCTCGAGCGCCAGCCCCTCGTAGAACTTCAGCAGGGTGCCGTCGTTGCAGCCGATGTCGAGGACCGCGTCGCCCGGGCCCGGCTGGGCGAGGGCCACGGCGCTCTCCACAAGCTCGCTCAGGTGGCGCACCATGCTCTGGCTCAACGCCGAGCGGTAGCCATAGGTGGGACCGTACATCTCGGACAGCTCGTAGGTGTAAGAGAGCTGCAAGAGGCCGCAGGCGTCGCGCGGATCCCCCTCGCACCGGAGCAGCTCGAGCGGGCCGGCGGTGGGATCCGGCTCGTCCGGCAGAGGGAAGCGCCCAGTGAGCGCCTGCACCCCGAGATCGAGCACCGTTCTCAACCGCTGGTTGCCGCAGATGCGGCACTGCGAGATGCGCCTGTGCATTTGGTTCTCAGATCGGCTGCCCGCCGGAAAACCTAAAGACGACGCGCAGATCTCCCGACCTTACGCACCCGGATGCAGACGCTCGGCGATCAAGTGTCCGGATACGTGGCCCGCTTCCAGGCGGGCGACGCGGCGGCCGAGGCGGCGCTGCGCTTGCTGCGGAGGCAGGTGGCGGGGCTGTGGGGAGCGGCGCCGTTCGAGCAGGTCGCGACCATGCGCGCGGGCGAGTTCGGGGCCATCCATCAGGCCCTCCTGGCCTCGGGCCTGGCGGACACCGCGCCCGCCGACGGCGAGGACGCTGCCTCGCGCGCCTGGCGCGACGCTCTGATCGCCCGCTGGCCCAGCCCGGACGCGGCCGGCGCGTTCTACGCGGCCACGCTGTTCCTGCCCGCCCACGACCTGGGGGTGCTCCCGGTGGTGGACGACGCGCCCGTCTGGCTGGTGCGCGACGCGGTGAACCACGCCCTGGCCTCGCCGCGCCTCCTGCGGCGTCCGGGCGAGGGGGCCCAGCATTTCGCCCACCTGGCAAAGGTGGTGGCCGCGCTCGACCGGCGCTTCGCGCGCGCGCTGTCGGCCGAGCAGATCGCGCTCGAGGAACACGTCGTGAAGCGCCTGAGCATTCTGCAGGCCTACTTCCACGACGAGGACGTGCGACCACTGCTGCGCGACCGGGCCTCGCTGCTCGAGCGGTTCCTGCGCCGGTCCGGGTTGAACCTCGAGCACCGCTTCCCGGCGCGCGCGGACGGGCGCCTGCGCCTGGGGGTTCTGGCGGGGCACTTCGGCCTGCACACCGAGTCGTTCTACGCGCTGGCGCACCTGGAGGGTCTGGACCGCCCCCGGCTGGAGGTGATCGCCTACGCGCTCGGCGCCAGCGCCAACCCCATCGAGGAGCGGTGCCGGGCGGCCGTCGACGCGTTTGTGGTGCTGCCCGCCGGATCCATCGAGGAGCAGGTGAACCGGATCCGCGCCGACCGGCTGGACCTGCTGCTGGTGACCACCAACGTCACCGCGGTCACCAACCCGATCACGCTGATTGCGGCGCACCGGCTGGCGCGCACGCAGATCGCCACCATGGGCTCGCCGGTCACCACAGGCTTCGATCAAATCGACGTCTTCCTGTCATCGCGCGAGAACGAGCCGCCTGACGCCGGGACGGGCGTCACATCGCACTACACCGAGTCGCTGCATCTGCTCGACGGAGCGCTGAACCACTTCGCCTTCCAGCACGACCCCAGCCAGCGCACGACCACGATCACGCGTGCGACGCTGGGCGTACCGGAGGACGCCGTGGTGTTCGTGTCGGGCGCGAACTTCTTCAAGATCGTGCCCGAGCTGGCCCGGGTGTGGGCAGAGATCCTGGCGGCGGTGCCCGGCAGCGTGCTTGTCCTCCTGCCCTTCAACCCCAACTGGAGCGACCAGTACCCCGAAAACCTGTTCTGCCGGCGGATGGCCGAGGACTTCGCCACCCGCGGCGTGGGCATAGATCGGCTGCGCGTCGTCTCTCCGCTGCCCGCCCGGGCGGACGTGCAGGGGCTGATGCGCGTGGCGGACGTGTACCTCGACAGCCACCCATTCGCGGGATCCTGCTCGATCTACGATCCGCTGTCGGTGGCCTGTCCGGTGGTGGCGCGCGAAGGGGCGATGGCGCGCTCGCGGCACGGCGGCGTGATGCTGCGGATGTTCGGCGTGGGGGATCTGGCCACCACCAGCGAGGAGGCGTACCGGGACCGCGCCATCCAGCTCGGGCTGGACCGCGAGCTGCGGGCTCAGGTGCGGGCGCAGCTCGAGGCGGCGCTGGCCCGGGGCAACCCGGTGCTGGACACGCGCTCGCTGGCCACGCGCGTGTCGGGCGCGCTGGTGAAGCTCGCGGCGGAGCAGCCGGCGCGCGAGGCCACGCGGCGGCAGGGTCGCGCCGCCTCCCTGCGCAGCGCGCTCCAGGCACTCGGGCCGGCGTTGGCGCGGGCGCGGGTGCGAACCATGCGCGACGTCGAGATCGCCGAACGTCTGGTGCTGCGCACCTTCCGGGCGGCCGGCCGGACGCCTCACCTGGTCGATGTGGGGGCCTGCCTGGGCGAGCTGGCGGTGCCCTTCCTCGATCAAGGATGGACCGCCGACCTCTTCGAGCCGGATCCCGCCTGTGTCCCGCGCCTCGCAGCCACGCTGGCGCCGTTCGGTCCGCGCGCGCGCCTGCACGCCGTGGCCGTCAGCGACACGCCCAGCGCGGCCACAACGTTTTTCCAGTCGGCCGCGCCCGGGCTGTCCGGTATGTCCGCTTCCCCCTACCGCGGCGAAGGGACGGCCCTGTCGGTCCCCGCCGTGCGCCTGGACGACCATCTGCGCGCACAGGGGGTGCGGGCGGTGGACTTCCTCAAGGTGGACGCCGAGGGGGCAGATCTGCGGATATTGACGGGGCACGACTTCACGGCGCTGCGGCCGCGGCTGGTGCTGGCGGAGGTGAACAGCGCGTTTGCGGGGCAGAGCCAGCCGGACATCCGTCGCGAACTCGCGAACATGCGCAGGCTCGGGTACCAGGCGCTGGTGTTCCTGTACGACGACGGCGGCAGCTTCGCCCGGCGCGTGTGGGACGCGTACTGGCTGACGGGGGTGGTGGACGGCGCCGAGCTACCGCACGGGCCCATCATCGCCAACGTCCTCTTTTATGAAGAAGACGATCTCGCGTTCCTCGATCACGCAGTGGACTTCGTGACGGGTGCCTTGCCTCCCGAGGGAACGGAACGACCACGGAATGGCGACGGAGTGACGACGGAGTGACAACAAAATGAGCAGGGAACGCTATCAGGAACGGATCGAGGCGTATTACCGGGAGCAGGCCGCGCGCGACGGGCTGGACGCCGCCTGCACCATGCCGGACGAAATCGTGCGCGCGAAGGAGCTGGGCGCCATCCGGGCTCACCTCGATCGGGTGCTGGCCGGAGCCAGCGCGCCCCGCATCCTGGAGATCGGGTGCGGCAACGGCCTCTTGCTGGCCGAGCTGCGCGGCCGCTACCCGGGGGCGCGCCTCCAGGGCGTGGACTACGTACCGGAGATGGTGGCGCTGGCCCGGTCGCGCCAGCTTCCGGGCGTCGAGATCGGGCGGGGCGACGTCACCGGACTGGGGTTCGCAGACGGATCCTTCGACGTGGTGGTGTCCGAGCGGGTGATCATCAACCTGCTCGACCGCGAGCACCAGGCCCGCGCCTTCGCCGAGGTGGCGCGCGTGCTGGCTCCCGGCGGTCATTTCCTGTGCATCGAGGCCTTCGCCGAGCCGCTGCGCCGACTGAATGAGGCGCGTGCCGAGCTGGCCCTGCCCGAAATCCCCATGCCGCCTGTGAACCGCTGGTTCGAGGATAGCGACTTCGAGGCCTTCATTGCGGGCCGATTCGAGACGGTCGAACCGCCGGGCCTTCCGCCCCCCACGTTCCTCAGCACCCACTACTTCGTGACCCGGGTGCTGCACGAACTGGTGATGCCCGCCGGCGGCAAGGTGCGCAACACCCATTTCGGCGCGTTCTTCTCGGCCGCGCTGCCGCTGGTGGGCGACTACGGCCCGGTGAAGCTGCACTTGTTGCGGCGGCTGGAGTAGGACCCGGCCCGCCCAGAACGTCCGGATCTCCTCCCCAGTTGCCACCTCGACAACGGATTCGGTGACGGAGGTGGTCGGACGTGACGCCACGGTCGGGTGGTTCAGGCGCTGCGGTCGTCCGTGGCTGCCAGGCCCGCGACCACCAGGGTGGCCCAGCCGGCCATCAGGGCCAGGCCGCCGGCCGGTGTGACGGCACCCAGCCAGCGCGCGCCGGTGAACGTGAGCAGGTAGAGGCTGCCAGAAAACACCGCGATGCCGCAGGTCCACAGCCACGCCACCGCCCGACCGGCTCGCAGTCTGCCGCCCGCGAGCGCAAGCGCGAGCAGCGCGACCGCGTGCAGCAGGTGATAGAGCACCCCCGTGCGGAAGATCTCGAGCAGATCGGGCGACACACGGCCGCGCAGTCCGTGCGCGCCGAACGCACCCAGGGCGACTCCCAGAAAGCCCAGCACGCCCGCGGCGCGGATCCAGGCCAGCGAAAGCGAGACTTGGTGATCCATGCGCAGCCCGGCCAAGTTACGCTGCCGCCGGTAGAAAGACCATGTCGCCGCCAACCCATTCCCGCGGCCCTGCGTGGCAGACCGTCCTGCGCCAGCAGGCGACCAGCAACGCGAATTCGGTCAAGCACGCATCGTACTTCGCCGGGCATCGGGCCCGCTTCACCGATCTGGTAGCGAGCGCAGCGCCGGCGAGCCGGACTGGTCGGCTGGTGCTGCTCGGCGCTGGCGACAGCCACGATCTGGATCTGGCGAAGCTCGCAGCCGGCTACGCCGAGATCCATCTGGTCGATCTGGACGTGGCGGCGATCGAGCGCGCGAGCGTGCGGCAACCCGAAGCCATACGGCCCCAGATCTCGATGCATGCGCCGGTGGATCTGTCGGGCGTGATCGCTTTGATGGACGACTGGAAAGCACGTCGGCCTACTCTCGCCGAGCTGGATGGCGCGGTGGCGCCGGCGGTTGCGGACATCGTGAACGCCGTGCCGGGCCCGTTCGACGTGACCGTGTCGTGCTGCCTGGCGACCCAGCTCATATTCGGGCTGACCGCCGTGCTCGGCGAGAAGCACCCGATGCTGGCCGAGATCCGCAGGCGCGTGCAGACCATCCACCTTCGCTCGCTTGCCGCCCTGACCCGGCTGGGCGGAGCCGTCCTGCTGGTCAGCGACGTGTGTTCGAGCGACACCTACCCGCTTGACGAGTTGCCCGCCGATGCGAACTTGCTCGACATCGCGGCTGAGCTATCACGCACCGGCAATGTCTTCTTCGGCTCGGATCCGGTCGTGACCTCGCAGATCCTGCGCAAGGACCCCGAACTGGCCGCGCACGCCACCCACGTGCGGCAACTGGACCCTTGGCTGTGGCACAACGGGCCGGCGCGGGTGTTCCTGGTGCGCGGGTTCGCCTTCGACCGGGCGTGAGACGGGCCCCGAGCGCATCCACAACCAGCAGCGCGCGCGATCACGCCTCGCGAAAAAAAGCATAGCTTGCTTGGCAAGTTGGCAAGTTGGGATGGTGGGCGGTCAAATTCGGGACTAGTCTTCCGCCGCCATGACAACTCGTTTCGCGATCACAACCTTCTTGTTGGTCGGCGCCCTCACGGCCGATGGTCCCGCCCTTGCCGCCGGCGCTGGCGGCACCCCGGCTGGCAAGGCCATCTGGAACGGCACCGATCTCAGCGGCTGGGACGGTGACCCCAAGTTCTGGAAGGTCGAGGATGGAGCCATCACCGGCGAGACGACCAAGGAAAATCCGGTCAAAGGCAACACCTTCCTCATCTGGCGCGCCGGCAGCGTGGTCGATGACTTCGAGCTGCGCTTCCAGATCAAGATCGTGGGCGGTAACTCGGGCGTCCAGTACCGCAGCGTCGAGAAGGATCCATTCTCGGTGGCCGGCTACCAGGCTGACTTCGAGACCGGCGATACCTTCTCGGGTGCGTTCTACGAGGAGAAGGGGCGCGGCCTGCTGGCCAAGCGTGGCGAGAAGGTCACGGTCGACGCCAGCCACAAACCCAAGGTCACAGGCAGCGTGGGCGACAGCAAGAAGCTGCAGGACGCCATCAAGAAGGAAGACTGGAACGACTACGAGATCAGTGCCAAGGGCAACCACTTCATCCACAAGATCAACGGCAAGGTCACCGCCGACGTCACCGACAATGATCCCGAAAGCTACAAGCGCAGCGGCATTCTGGCGCTGCAACTTCACGCCGGCGCGCCCATGAAGGTCCAGTTCCGCAACCTGCAACTGCTTCGCACGCCACTGGTCAAGATGAAGAAGGTGGTGTTCATCGCGGGCGGCAAGAGCCACAAGTACGGCTCCCACGACCACCTGGCGGGGTGTCACCTGCTGGCCAATCAGCTGGAGGCGAGCGGCCTGCCCATCCAGACGGCGGTCTATTACCCCGGGTGGCCCACGGACCCGACGGCGTTCGATAACGCAACAGCCATTGTGGTCTACGCGGACGGCGGTGCCCGCCATCCGATCGTTCCCGCCATCGACGCGGTGGCGGCGCTGGCCCGCAAGGGCATCGGCATCGGCTTCCTCCACTACGCGGTCGAGGTCGAGAAGGGCAAGGTGGGCGACGCCTTCCTGGACTTCACCGGCGGCTACTTCGAGGCCTTCCTGTCGGTCAACCCGCACTGGACGATCGAGAACATGAAGCTGGCCAAGCACCCCATCACGAATGGGGTCAAGCCTTACTCGCTCAACGACGAGTGGTACTTCAACATGCGATTCCGCCCCAAGATGGCGGGCGTGATCCCGCTCATGTCCGCGGTGCCGCCCGCGAGCACCATGTCCCGGCCCGACGATGCCCACGCAGGCAACCCGATCGTGCGCGAGCAGGTGGCCAAGGGGCAGCTCCAGCACATGATGTGGGCGCGGCAACGCCCCGACGGTGGCCGCGGGTTCGGCTTCACCGGCGGACACCACCGCTGGAACTGGGCGCAACCCGACAACCGGCGCCTGGTCATGAACGCCATCGCGTGGATCGCGAAGGTCGATGTACCCAAGAACGGCGTACCCCTGCAGGCTGTGACCCTGGAAGACCTGGAGAAGAACTCCGACGAGCCGGTGCCGGCAGATTTCGATCGCGCCAGTGTGGCCGAGATGGTCACCAAGTTCACCCAGCAAAACTGAACGCGCAGTAGACCTGACAAGGGAGTGATGACCATGAAGGTGGGAATGAATCTGTTGTTGTGGACCGGCGATCCGACTGACGAGAAGTTTTTACCGCTTTACGAGCGCCTCAAGAAGATGGGCTTCGATGGCATCGAGCTGCCGGTGTTCACCCTCGACGTCAAGAGGTTCCAGGCCCTGGGCCGACGCCTCGACGATATGGGCCTGCTGCGCACCGCCTCTACGGCGCGCATGCCCGACGAGAATCCCATCAGCCCCGACGCAAAGATGCGGGCGCTGTCGGTGGCCAAGAACCGGGTCGCGGTCGAATGCGCGCAAGCCGCCGGCGCCACCCACCTGGTGGGGCCGTTCTACGCGGGCCTGGGTGCGTTCAGCGGCAAGCCGCCGTCGGCCGACGAATGGAAGTGGGGCGTGGAGAGCATGATCCCGGTCGCCGAAACCGCCGAGACCTGCAAGGTGACGTTGGGCCTGGAATTCCTGAACCGCTTCGAGTTGTACCTGCTCAATTGCTCCGCCGATGCGGTCCGTTTCGTGCGCGACGTGAATCACCCACGCTGCAAGATCATGTACGACACGTTCCACGCCAACATCGAGGAAAAGAACATCGCCGCCGCCATCGAGACCGCGGCGCCCGAACTGGTTCACGTCCACATCTCGGAGAACGACCGGTCCACGCCGGGCAAGGGGCAGGTCAACTGGAAAGAGACCTTCCGCATGCTCCGCAAGATCAACTTCGATGCCTGGCTGACCATCGAAGCCTTCGGGCAGTCACTGCCCGAACTGGCGGCGGCGACCAAGATCTGGCGGCGCATGTTCGTCGACGAAGAGCAACTGGCCCGCGAAGGCCACGACTTCATCCGCAAGATGTGGAGCGAGGCCGCCTAGCG
>JANPCZ010000271.1:0-2696 GCA_031431215.1 Myxococcales bacterium | reverse complement strand
GTCGAGCTCGAGCTTGACCCGGTTCAGGAAGTAAAGGAGCTGCGGCGTCTTGAGTTTGCCTTCGACATCCAGACCCGTGAACGTGTAGACCTTGTCCTTGGGCGCCTTGCGCCCGGCCGCCCGCACCTCGCCGGCTTCGGGCTTGTCCGGGGTCTTTTCCGGCTTGTCAGAGACAGCTGCAGCTTTGGCCTTGCTCTTCTCGGCACCGTGCGCGACTGCGCCGCCAAGGAGCAACCAAACCGACACGAGATAGACGGAGACTGACTTCAAGGGTGAACCACGGCACCGTGAATCTGGACCAGCCGTCCGCGTACTGTAACCCAGGCTGGCGCCCCCCGGCGACGAGATTCAGGGCAAGACTTCCATGAACCGGGCGGCTCGATCGACGGCGAACTGCCGGTTCTCCATCCCCTTCTTGACCACGTCACACGACACGCCGCCCAGCGCGGCCTTGGCCTCATCCACGTCGTACCTGACCGCAATCTCGTCGATGATTGCCGCGATTTTTTCGGGCGCGAAAAGCGTGGTCGACAGCCGCTTGAGCAACGCCTCGTACTCGGCCTTGTAGGCGCGCATGAACGAGTCCTTGAGGACATTCCAGATCATGTTGCGGTTGTCCGGTTCGCCCTCGCGGCCCTGGTAAAAAGATTTCTTCACGTCGACCGGCTGCAAGGTCGAGTCGAAGTCCCACGGCAGGATCATCCACTTGCCGCCCGCCTGCTTGTAGAGGAAGTAATTGTGAAAGGCGTCGTCCCACGTGTAGACCCAGTTGTTGACCGCGATCCACTTGAGCACGAGATCGGTCTCGAACTTGTCGCCGAGGAACTTGCGCAGACCGTCGCCACCGGCGGCTCGTGCATCGGCCAAATCCTCGACCAGCTTGACGAGCTCGTCGTGGCTGCCCCAGTCGTTGGTCTTGCGGGGGTAGTTGAATTCGTAGCGCCGCCGGGGCGTGTAGCCGCAATACGGTTCGAGCTTGCGCCCGTCGCCCCAGCCCCACGGCCCCTCGTCCCAGCGTAGGCCGTCGTTCTTGAACAGATCGCCGATGGGCTGCTTGGGAAAGAATCGCCTCAACATCGCCTCGTCGGTGCGCTCGATGTCGATGGCGTAGTTGTAGTAGGCGCCGTTGACGAAAAAGCGTACGTAGCGCACGTGCGGGCCAGGCACGCCCAGTTCCTCGCTGAGGCGCATACCAACGTGGTTGGCAAAGCCCGGGCAAGCCTGGCTGTTTTTGTTCAAGAGCAGCGTGTCCCGGCCGCCGAACGTGCGGTAGCGCGGAAAGCTCACCGACCACGACAGCACGCCCGGTATCTCCGGGCCGGCCGTCGGCCCCGCGAACGTGGGCGTCGGCCACTGCACCACCCGGCGTCCCGATAGCCGGTTGACCTTGCTGCCCTGGTAGCGCACGCGCACGTCGTAGACCTTGCCGTCGCTGGCGAACACCGCCGGCACACGCGCGTTCCAGTTCGGGTTCGGCATGCAACTGCCCGGGCAGCCGACCGGCATCGCGCCCACGGCCAGCGCGCCCAGCTTGCAGCCCAACACCCGGCCGGAGTTCGCATCGGGCTGCACGTTGGTCCACATCTTTCCCCAGTTGTCCGGCGACACGAACAAGTGCACCGCGGGCGCCTTGCCCGGCCGGTCGGGGGTAACGAAGTAGGCGTGGTGGGTAAACGGGTCCGACGGGCGCGGCGAGATCGTCACCTGGCCCTTGCCATCGCCACGATCGCCGACGACGCGGTAACGGACGATGCTGTTCTCGGGCCGCGCCGGCAGGGTGGCCTCGAATGCAGCACCGGCGGGCAACAGATTCACCTTGACCGTCGCCTCGCCGGTCTTCGCCACGTCATCGACGAACCATTCGATGGCCAGGGCGGAAAGCTTGCGGCCAGCGGTGAAGGCCACGCGCACCACAACCTCGTCGGCCCGAGAGATCAGTTTCTCGGGCGCGGCACCCTTGGCTATGACCACCAGGGTCTCGGCGATGGCGGGGGGATCCGGGGCCGTCATCGTGGCGTTGGCCGAGCCCGCGTTCGGCTTGCCTGGTGTCGCGCCGTCGAGTGGTGAGACATCCCAGTTCGCTGGCTCGGTGGCCGCGACGTCGGGGTTGAACCTGGCAAGCGAGCGCCCCATGAACTGGTGCTTGTCGAGCGGCAGGTTGTCTGCGGACAGCCACGATTCACCCGCGCCCAGCGCGTCGGCTGCCAGCGGCCACGGAAACTCGTCTGAGTACGCCACCCGCTCGACTGCCGCGCCGGCACCATCGGAAAGCGACACCACGCCCTTGCCGTTGTCGAGTTGCCCGGTGTAATCGCCGAGCAGGTCGCCGACCCTGAGGCCGTAGCTCGCCACCGCGGCGAGCGCCGCGCGATCCTTCGCCACCACGAGGAACTGCTTGGGCGCGATCTTCGCGCCCGCCGGGAAGGTGAACATCACATCGCCGCCAAGCTTCCAGCCCGCCAGATCGACGGCGACGCCCGAGCGGTTGTAGATCTCGACGAACTCGTGGCGATCGACCGGGCCGTTCTCGAGCACCGGGTGGTACATGATCTCGGTAACCACGACCGGTGCGGTCGCGGCGGTCATCGAGCTTGCGCCACCAGCACCGCCGCCGCCGCTGCCGCCAGCGCCACCACCCGCGGTGCCCGGCTGCGATCGGGTCTTCACATCCGCTGCGCAACCAGCGGCCAGCAAGC
>JANPCZ010000270.1:0-33226 GCA_031431215.1 Myxococcales bacterium | reverse complement strand
CGCAACGCCTCGGTGCGGCCGAAGCGTTTGCGCACGTCCGAGAAACGCAACGCCGACGTCACAGGTCCCGCCTGCGTAGCACCGCGAAGCCAGCGGCGAAGTACAGCACCGCCAGCGCCAGGCACACCGCGATGTCGGTCGGCAACTGCGAGCCCTTCGGATAAGCCAGGCCATCGCTGTGACCAAACGGCGTCAGGTACGACAGCAGATCCAGGGCGGTGTCAGTGATCGCGCTCTTGCCGCGCAAGAACGACCGCTCACCCGCAAGCCCACCCGCGATCGCCAGCGCTACCGCTCCGCCCAGGGACAGGATGCGCGCCAGGTTGGTGCTGGACGTGGCCATCGACGCGCACATGGCCCAGCCAAGAAAAGGCAGCGCGTGCACCAGGACCCTCGGCCAGTAAGACAGGATGCCAAGCGCGGTCGCGCCGACCTCGAACCCGCTCAGGTTCGCCCACGCCACCAGGAAGAACGTCAGCCCCGACAGTCCGGTCACGCCGGCAACCAGGATCGCCTGGCCCATCGCCTTGCCGACCGCATAGGGCAAGCGCCCGGTGCGCAGCGCCGGGTAGCGCACGGCCCGCGTGGCGACCTCGCTGGCGATGGTGTCGGCCGAGGTGAACAGCACCAGCCAGGGCAAGAACATCAGCGCCGCCCAGCCGTAGAACACGACGATCGGCGGCTGCGCGGCGAAGTATTCCGCCTTGTCCTGATCGCGTACAAACGCGAACAGGAAGCTGCGGTAGCTGCCCGATTCGCGCAGCCGTCGCAGCGTCCCACCCGGCCGCCGCGTCTGCGGCGCATCCAGCGCCTGCGCCGCGCGCGTCTCCAGCCCATCGACGAACTCGGTGAACCCCCACGCACCCAGCGCGCCACCGCCCACGAACAGCAGCAGCATCACGATCAGAAGCCGGGTGCGCAGCGCCTCGCCAATCTCGAAGCGCGCCACCAGCGCCACGTCGCGCACCAGACCGCCGCGCGCGCCGGGCAAGGGCGCCAGGACCGTAGCGTCGGTGGCGGGCCGGGCCGGGGTTGTCACCTCGCCCTTTCGGGCTCGGCGAAGCCCACCGACTCCATGGTCTCGGCGAGCTTCTGGAACGACGCGAGGTCGATCTGGGTCAGTAGATCGAAGCGCGTCCGATCCGCCGCGCCCTGCCCGGCTGGGTCGAGCCCGGCGCGAAATTGGTCGTCGGTCTTGCGATACACGTCGAGCAAGCGCGCACCCACGTCGGCGATATCCCGCGGCGTGGCCTTGCGGCCCTTCTCACGCAGCAGCGCGGCGATGTCGTCGGTGGCCTTGCCGAAGTCGTCGTTCATCTTCTTGATGTTGTCGTTGAAGGCGGCTTCCCTGTCGGGCGGCAGATGGGCTTGCTCCAGGAACGCGGCCCGGTACTGCGACGCACGCAGATCCGCGGCCGCCTTCGCCGCCGCGAAGGTCTCGTTGCCGAACATGCCCCGGCGCCTGCGGGCGTCGGTACCGGCGTCGCGCGCGCCTGGCGCCGCTGGTTCGGCCTGATCGGGTCGCGGCGGCCGGACGTCGAAGCGCGGCGGCGGTAGCCTGCCGCCCGGCCCCTCCGCCCGCTCGCCCGCGCCCAGCAGGCCACCCAGTCCCAGCGCCAGCGGTAGCGACGAGCCGCCACCGCCGCGGGCGATCTCGGCGCGGGCCTCGTCGAGGTCCTTCTTCACCCGCCCAAGTTCCATGCGGACGGGCAGCCGACCGACAAACAATCCGGCCAGCAGCGCGGCGGCGGCGACGATGACAGTGCGCATGTGTAAAATGCCCCCTTTCATGCCCTACGATCACCGAGTTGTCGAACCCAAGTGGCAGGCACGCTGGCGCGACGCCCACCTGCACAAGACCAGCTTCGATCCCGCCAAGCCCAAGTTCTACGCGCTTGACATGTTTCCCTATCCATCGGGTTCGGGCCTGCACGTCGGGCACTGCGAAGGCTACACGGCGACCGACATCATCACGCGCTGCAAACGCATGCAGGGCTGGAACGTGCTGCATCCGATGGGCTGGGACGCGTTCGGACTGCCGGCCGAGAACTACGCCATCAAGACTGGCATCCACCCGCGCGTGACCACCGAGAAGGCGGTCGCCAACTTCCGCCGTCAGATCGATTCCATCGGTTTCGCCTACGACTGGGATCGCGAGGTCAACACCACCTCCCCGAAGTACTACAAGTGGACGCAGTGGATCTTCCTGCAGCTCTTCAAGCTGGGATTGGCCTACGAGGGCACGGCGCCCATCAACTGGTGCCCGTCGTGCAAGACTGGCCTCGCCAACGAGGAGGTCACCGGCGGCAAGTGCGAGCGTTGTAGCAGCCAGGTCGAGCGCAAAGCGCTGCGCCAGTGGATCCTGCGCATCACCCGCTACGCCGATCGGTTGCTTGAAGATCTGAAGGAAGTCGACTGGCCCGAATCCACGCTGGCCATGCAACGCAACTGGATCGGGCGCAGCGAGGGCGCCGAGGTGGTGTTCAAGGTGGCCGGCGGCGCGGCCGATGGCGCCGAGCTGAAAGTGTTCACCACCCGGCCCGATACGCTTTACGGCGCGACCTACATGGTGCTGGCTCCCGAGCACGCGCTGGTCGAGCAGCTCACCACCCCCATCCAGCGCCAGGCAGTCACCGACTACCAGACCGCCGCGCGCAAGAAGAGCGATCTCGAGCGGACTGATCTTGCCAAGGATAAAACTGGCGTCTTCAGCGGGGCGCTTGCCACCAATCCGGTCAACGGAAAGACCATCCCGATCTGGATCGCCGACTACGTCCTGGCGAGCTACGGCACCGGCGCCATCATGGCGGTGCCCGCCCACGACGAGCGCGACCACGAGTTCGCGGTGAAATTCGGGCTCGCGGTAGCCGAGGTGGTGCGCCCGGCACCCGGCACCGCGGTCGACGCTGCAGATGCCTGCTTCAGCGGCGACGGCGTGGCGGTGAACTCGGGCGATCTGGACGGGCTGCCGACTGCAGACGCCAAGACCAAAATCACGGCGCAACTTGAAGCCAGTGGCCTCGGCAAAATGGCCGTCAACTACCGCCTGCGCGACTGGCTGTTCTCGCGCCAGCGTTACTGGGGCGAGCCCATCCCGCTGGTTCATTGCACTTCCTGTGGCGTGGTGCCGGTGGCCGAGAGCGATCTGCCGGTCACCTTGCCCGAGATCGAAAAGTACGAGCCGTCGGGCACTGGCGAATCGCCGCTGGCCAACATCGAGGACTGGCTTGCGGTGCCGTGCCCGAAGTGCGCGGCGCCGGCCCGCCGCGAGACCAACACCATGCCGCAATGGGCGGGCTCGTGCTGGTACTACCTGCGCTACCTCGACACCGACAACGATCAGGAACCCTGGTCGACGGACGCCGATCGCAAGTGGATGAACGTCGACCTCTACGTCGGCGGCGCCGAGCACGCGGTCCTGCACCTGCTGTACGCGCGCTTCTGGCACAAGGTGCTTTACGATCTCGGCCACGTCACCACCAAGGAGCCGTTCAAGAAGCTGCGTCACCAGGGCACCGTCCTGGCGTACAGCTACCAGGACCAGGCCGGCCGGTATCACGAGGCCGCCGACGTCGACTTCGGGAGCGGCGACGCCGTCGTGAGAAGCAACGGCGACAAGGTCAAGGTCACGGTCGAGAAGATGGCCAAGTCAAAGATGAACGGCGTCAACCCCGACGATGTCGTGGCCGAGTACGGCGCCGATGTGCTGCGGCTGTACGAGATGTTCATGGGCGAGTTCGAGTTGCCCAAGCCCTGGGACCCGCGCGCCATCGAGGGCTGCGCGCGCTTCTGCAAACGCGCGTTTCGTGTGGTCGACGAGTGGCAAGTGGCCGAGGCCCCGGCGGGAGATCCGCACCTGGCCCTGCGCCACAAGACCATCAAGCGCGTGACCCGTGATCTGGAGCGGTTGTCGTTCAACACGGCCATCGCCGCCATGATGGAATACACCAACGCGATGGTTGCCGGCGGCGCCACGCGCGAAGATCTTGTCACGCTGGTTAAGCTGGTCGGCCCGTTCGCCCCGCACCTGGGCGACGAGGCCTGGGAGAAACTTGGCGAGCCCGGCTTCCTCCTCCAGGCCACCTGGCCAGCTTTCGACGAGGCGCTGACCATCGACGCTGTGATCACGCTGGGGGTGCAGGTCAACGGCAAGATGCGTGGTCAGCTAGAGATCGCGCGCGACGCTCCCGAGGCCGAGGTGCGCGAGCGTGCCCTGGCGCTGCCCAACGTCGCCAAGCACCTCGAAGGCAAGACCGTGAAGAAGGTGATCGTCGTCGCCGGCAAGATCGTCAATATCGTCGTCGCCGGCTAGCCGCTACCGCGTGTCGATCGAACCGAGCTTGCCGCTCGACAAAGCTTCGCCACCGCGGGTGAAGGCGATCGCGGCAGCGGAACCCAGCACGATCGCGCCGACGGTGCCCCACAGCAACCACGTGCGCGCCGACCCCGAAACGCCGCGGGTACGCGGTGAGACGATACCAGCGGGCGAGGCTCCCGGGCGGTTACCCGCAGCGCCAGGCAGCGGCGCCGACAGATCGGCTCGCGGCTCAAGAGCGCGTCCACGGGCCGGCGAGCCAGCGACCGGTGCCGGTGCGGCCGCGGGCGCCACTTTCTGCTCAGCAAGCAGGCGCCGCTCCTCCGTGATCAGACCCTCGACCACCTTGCGGTTAGGCGCCTTGGGCGCAAGCGCCAGGTAGCGCTCGAAGAAAAACACCGCGCGCTCGTGGTTACGCAGATTGCGGTGGCACTGCGCCACGTTGAACAGAAACGGACCCAGCGGCAAGACCTGGTAGGCGGCCTCGTACGCCACCAGCGCATCGCCGAACTTGCCCAGGTTGAAGGCTCGTTCGGCGGTGTCGAAATGGGCTCGAGCCAGCTTCTCCTTGCGCGCGTCGTCCGGACTTCCTGCCTTGGGTGAGCCGCCGCGCTGGGGCGCCGCCATGGCAACGCCCGCTCCGCACCAGGCCGCCAGCAGGATCGCAAGCCAGGCACCACGCGCGCGCCGCACCCGCCTCATCCGCACGAATCATTCCTGCATCTGCGGCAGCAGCACTGCGAGTCGTCGGTGCATGACCCGTAGCAGGCGGCCGTACTGGCATTGCAGGTGTAAGGGGCGCAGTCGGCTGCGCCCCGCGCCAGGCACATGCCCAATCCGTCGCAGGTTTTCGGGTTGTTGCGGACCTGGCCCGAGCAACTCGCCGCAGCGCAGGTGGTGCCGACCGGATGCAGGCGGCAGCCCCCCGCCCCGTCACAGGTCCCATCGGTACCACAGGTCGACGCCGGCTCAACCACGCACATCATGCGCGGATCCACGGTACCGGCCGCCAGCGCGTGGCAGTAGCCGACGAAGCCGGCCACCTTGCAGCTCTTGCACTTGCCGCAATCGACGGCCTCACAGCACACGCCCTCGGTGCAGAACCCGCTGCCGCACTCCCTGCCGGCGCCGCACGCGTAACTCAGCGGTTTCAACTGACAGACCGAGCCGATGCACGTGAAAGGCAACGCGCACTCGGATGGCCGGGTGCACGGATCGCCGCTGCCTCTTAGCGTGCACGCCCCACTGATACAGACGTTGGGAGCGACGCAGTTCAGATCGGTCGCGCAGCCCGAGAAACACACTGACCCGTTGCACTTGTAGCCGCCGCAGCCGACGATCGTGCCTGGCGCGCACCGGCCCATCGCATCGCAGGCGGCGGGCATCGTCCGCATGTTGGTGAGGACGTTGCACGAGCCGGTCCTGCACACCGTGCCAGGCGCGTACTTGTGACAGCCGCCAGCGCCGTCGCACAATCCGTCGGTACCGCACGAGCCAATGCCCTGGTCCTTGCACATCGCCCGGACGTCGACCGCGCCGGCCGAAACCGGGGTGCAAGCGCCTGGCGTTCGCCCGTCGCTGCAGGTGCGGCAGGAGCCGCCACAGGCCTCATTGCAGCACACGCCATCGACGCAGAAGGCGCTGTCGCAGTCGGTGCCAATGGTGCAGGCCTGGCCGAGGCCCTTCTTGCCACAGCTCTTGGCCGCGATGTCGCACACCTGCCCGGGCGCACAGTCATCGTTCTTCGCGCACGAGCCAACGCAGCCGGCGTTGCGACACACGTAGGGAGCGCACGCGAGCTGCCCGCCCGACAGGCACTTGCCAATCCCATCGCAACGACCGGCCGATTGCAGCAGCGACGGTGTCGAGCACACCGCGGTCACACATACCGTGCCAGCGCTGTAGCGGGCGCACGCCCCTTTGCCGTCGCACGCCCCGGTGGTTCCGCAGCCGCTCGGGCCCTCGTCCTTGCACACGCCGCGCGGATCCTTGACCCCGGCCGAGGTTTGCCTGCAATCGCCCACCGCGCCGACCTGCACGCACGACAAGCATGGCCCGTCGCACTTCGAATCGCAGCAGGCTCCGTCGACACAGAAGCCACTGGTGCATTCGGCACCGTCGACGCACGCGGCGCCGTCCTGCTGCTTGCCGCAGCTTCCGTTCTGGCACTCGCGCCCCATCACGCACTCGGCGCTGGTCGAGCACCTTGCGAAGCAAATGGGCGTCGCCGCCGCCTTGTTGCACGTGAACGGCGCGCAGGTGCGCACCACCCCCGGTACGCACTTGCCCGCGCCATCGCACGCGCTGGCGGCCGCGATGCTGCTGCCGCTGCAGGTGCCGTCGGCGCACGGCGCTCCCGCTGGGTGCTTGCGGCACGCCCCGCGGCCGTCGCACGCGCCGTCGAAGCCGCACGCCGCGGCGCCCTGATCAACGCAGCCCTTGTGATTGACCCCGTCAGGCACGGACGAGCAGGTGCCCTGACTGCCGGGTACGTCGCACGCCATGCACACGCCGTTGCAAGCGGTGTTGCAGCAGATGCCGTCGGCACACGAGCGGCTCTGGCACTCGGCGGCGACTTTGCACGCGGCGCCGTTCGATCGCAGGGTGCCGCCCGCGATGGAGATCTCCAGCCGGACTCTGACCTCGACCACCTTCTGCGGCATCAGCATGCCCAGGCCCTGTCCCGCTCCGGTGGCAACCCCGGCGACGAATCCGCGCACATCGGCCCGGATCGGCAAGCCCTTGTCGGTGGCCACGGCGTCGTTGAAATACACATAGACATCCGAGCCGCTCGGCAACGGTCCGGCGGCGACCCGGGGCCGGTTCTGTGGCAACAAAAGGAACTTGTTGCCCGCGCTGTCCGACACGCTGAATTCAAGCTGGTCGATCTTCACAGCGCCCTGCCAGATGGGGATGATGCGCAGGCCGGTGACCGGGGTGGTGTCGCCACGGCAGCCGGAAAAAGACGTCACGTACCCAATGAAAAACCCGGCGACGCACACGGCGGTCGCAAAGGTTCGGTCAAAGCCCAGCAAACTGCGCATGGGAGAGTTCGGCCCGACCTGTGACTTTATCGCGAAAAGGGGTTCAGCGTCGCGTTCTTCCCCGACTTTTGTCCGGGCTTCCCCGACTTTTGTCCGGGCTGCGCGCGCTTCGCGCCCGGGCGCCCTGCACCGGGCCCCGCCGCCAGCGCCCGTAAGGGCCCGCCGATACTCGCGTCCTGCGACAACGTCACCGTGTCGCGCCTGGTCTGGTGACCGGCAAGCCGCATCTCGAACGTGGCCTCGGTTCCGTCCGCCCTGAACGTCTGGTGGAACGGGGTGACCCCCAATAGCTGCGACTCACCCACACGTCGGGTTTCCGCCCCGGGGGGCTCGGACTCGAAACGTAGCAGCAACCGCTTGGGCGGCGGCAGCGGCTCAAAACTGGGTTGCCCGAGGGCTGCCGCTGCCGGGACGCCCGATGCCGGTTTCACCCGCTGCGGCGCGGAGGCAGATCCCGGCCCGCGCATCAGCAGGCCGCCGATCGCGACACCCAGAACAAGGGCACCGCCGCCGACCAGTGCCCAGCGCGGGACGCGCGCCAGGCGCGACGTGATGAGCGACAGGGGCGCGGGCACCATGCCGGGGACACTCACCGGCTCGCCGCGAGCGACGGCGTCAAACAGGGAACGCAGCTCGGCAGCGGAGGCGAAACGCTGGCCCGGATCCTTGGCCATGCACTTGCGAGCGATCGCGTCCAGCACCCGGCCCATGGGCGTGCGCAGGACCTCGGGCGGTGCGGGCGGCGGTGGCTGCGTCAAGTGCTTGACCAGGTACTCGCCGAAGTTCTTGCCCTCGAAAGGCAGATGCCCGGTGAGCAGCTCGAACGTGATCACACCCAGCGAATAGATGTCGGTGCGGTGATCCACTGCCTTGCCCGCCGCCTGTTCGGGAGAAGCATACGCTGGCGTGCCGACGAACGTCCCTTCAGCAGTCGCGTGCGATCGCACGTGAGCGGCGACCGCAGCGGGATCCATCTCACGCGCCGTTGCCACCGACTTGGCCAACCCAAAGTCGAGCAGCTTGACGTAATCACCGCCGCCTTTGCCGGTGAGAAAGATGTTCTCGGGCTTGAGATCGCGGTGCACGAACCGAGCACCGTGCGCGGCGGACAGCGCGTCCGCCACCTGCGACAAGATCGGCAGGAAGCGCTCGGGACCCATGCGAATCCCGCCGGGCGACGCGGCCATGACTTCGCCGAGCGAGTGGCCCTCTAAAAGCTCCATCACGATGGCATTCACGCCCGATGACTGCTCGGCATCGATGAGATCGGTGACCTCGACGATGTGCGGGTGGCTCATCTTGTTGACCGCCCGCGCTTCCGAGAACAGGCGCTTGATCGCCCCGGGCCGCGCGGCGTGGTCGGGCGCGAGAATCTTCATCGCCGCGCGCCGGCCAATGGTGAGGTGTTCGACTTCGAAGACTCGACCGGTGGCCCCCTCGCCCAGTAGCTTCACCAGTCGATAGGACCCGATCCTGTCGCCCGCCTTCGGCGCCGGACGGTCACCTGCGGGGGCTGGGTCGGCCCCGGGATCCGGGGTCGTGACGCTCATCTCCCGAAAGGATTGATCGTCTTGGCGCGAGAATCCAGATCCGCGGATTTCTTTTGCGGCTCCATGCCACGGCTTTCGCCTCGCACCACACGTTTTTTGTTGCGCCCTGTTGCATCACCGACGGCGGAGGGGGTGCCCGAGGGGGCCGGCACGTCGCGCTTCATGACCACCGCCAGAGTCATGTCGAAATCCGCATGCAGATCCTGCTCGTGCGGCTGAAAGCCCTCAAGCAGAAACCTCAGCTTCAGAGCGCTGCCGAGCGGCACCACCAGGTTCATGTTGGTAACGCCCAGCTGGGCGCCCTTGTCGTCGACGATCTCGGCGCCCGGTGGCGTCGATTGCAGTTTCACCGCAACCAGGCGGCGCAGCCCCGGGCCCGACGGTTGCGATGCCGCCACTGGCGGCGCGGCCTCCCGGGCCGGCACGCGCGCCTTGCGCCACACGACCACCGACGCCACCAGCGCCAAGAGCCCCATCAGCGCCACTCCGAACAGGGTCAGCTCTCGGATCGACCGGGACCGCAGGATCAACGTGGGCGCGTACAACGCTGGCACACGCACGCCCGAGCTGGGCCCGCCCGCTGGGCTCGACACCGGCATTCCACCCGGCCGCGGCTTACCCTCGGCAAACGCGCCGCTGGCGTCGAAAGGCCGGCCCACCGCTGCGGCCAATTCCTCGGCCATGGCCTGTGCCGACGCCGGCCGCCCCTCGGGCAGCTTGCTGAGCGCGCGCAACACGACGTCCTCAAGCGCCGCGGGCAGCTCGGGCCGGATCTCGCGCGGCGGCCGCGGCGCCTCTTTGATGTGTTTGACCAGGATGTCGGCGTACGCGGCGCCGGAAAACAGCGGCGTGCCGGTGAGCATCTCGTAGGCCAAGCACCCGACCGCGTAAACGTCAGTTCGTGCGTCCAGCTTGTCACCGCGCGCCTGTTCGGGCGCCATGTACTCGGGTGTTCCCAGTACGACGCCATCGCGGGTCATGCGACCGTCGAGCCGCTCGAATTTGGCCAGCCCGAAATCCAGCAGCTTGACGAACTCATCGACCGGCGGACGGTTGATGAGGAACACGTTTGCCGGCTTGAGGTCGCGATGGATGATCTTGCGCTCGTGCGCGGCGTGCAGAGCGCCCAGCATCTGCTCAAGCACTGCGACCGCTCGCTCGGGCAAGAAGCCCTTGCCACCTTCGGCGGCAAGCGCCTGCTGCACATCGCGCCCGCTCAGGAACTCCATCACCATGTAGATGTCCTTGCCGGCGGCGACGAAGTCGTAGATATCGACCACGTTGGGGTGGCGGATGGTGTTCACAGTGCGCGCCTCCTGGAAGAAGCGCGCGATGTTGGTGCGATCGGACAGCATCGACCGATGCAACACCTTGATCCCCACCGGACGGCCAAGCTTCTCGTGAACCGCGCGGTAGACCGCGCCCATGCCGCCGCGGCCCAGACACTCGACCAGCCGGTACGAGCCCAGGATGGCGACCTCCAGCCGCTCACGGCCGAGCCGCGTGCCATCGAGCGGACAGCGCTCGATCGGGGCCTCCAGGCGGTAGCCGCAGGTCCCGCAGAGTTTGGTGAGAGGCGCTTTCGAGGCCGGCAGGGGGAAGCTCCCGAGGCCCGCGATCTTAGGCTGGATGGCGCATGGGCGCGAACAGGCGATCCACGTCGGACTCGGACAGACGTGGGCCAGCCTCGGCGGAGGTGCCGAGCAGGCTGTCGGCCAGGCGTTGCTTGCGCTGCTGCAGCCGCAGCATTTGCTCCTCGACGCCGCCTGCGACGATGAGCTTGTGCACGAACACCGGACGGGTCTGGCCGATGCGGTGGGCGCGATCGGTGGCCTGCGCCTGCGCCGCCGGGTTCCACCACGGATCGTAGTGGATGACGGTATCGGCAGAGGTCAGGTTGAGGCCGGTGCCGCCGGCCTTGAGGCTTAACAGGAACACCTCGGCGTGGCCGTTCTCGAACGCGTCGATGGGCGCCTGGCGATTGGCGGTCGCGCCGGTCAGCATGACGTGGCGGATGCCGTCGTCGCGTAGGGCTTGCGCCATGAGCGCCAGCATGCGCGCGAACTGCGAGAACACCAGCACCCGCCGGCCGCCATCGAGCTGCGCCCGCAACAGCGCCCGGAACGCGTCGTATTTGGCCGACAGGCTGACCTCGCGGGCCGCGTCGCCGGGCAAGAGTCGCGGGTCGCAGCAGCACTGGCGCAAGCGCATCAGCGCGGCGAGGATGGTGATGGTCGATGCTCCCAGGCCCTTCTTCTCGATGGCCCGACGAACCTCAGCGTGCGCGGCCACGCGCAGACTCTCGTACAAATCGCGTTGCGCGCCGGCCAGCTCGACCGGCAAGAAAAGCTCGGTCTTCGCCGGCAGCTCGCGCGCGACCTCTTCCTTGCGGCGACGCAAGATGAACGGCGCCACCTGGTCGCGCAGCACGCGCAGGCGCTCGGCGTCGCCCTCGCGCTCAATGGGCAAGGCGAAGCGGGCGCGAAACCATTCTTCGTCGCCCAGCAACCCCGGCGCCACGAAATCGAACAGCGACCACAGCTCGGTCAGGTTGTTCTCGATGGGCGTGCCGGTCAGGCACAACCGGTGGCGAGCTTTCAGGTCCATGATCACGCGCCGGCAGCGACCCCGCGGGTTCTTGATGTTCTGCGCCTCGTCGAGCACCACCAGGTGGAAGGGCCCCGCCGCGGCCGCCAGTTCCTCGTCACGCAGGAGCGTCGCGTAGGTCACCAGGGCCACGTCGGCTCGTCGCGCCGCCTGCCACAATCCGCGCCGGCCCTTGCCCGCGATGACCAGCACCCGCAACCCCGGCGCGAACCGTGCTAGTTCGCGCCGCCAGTTGCCGACCAGGCTGGTCGGCGCGACCACCAGCGCCGGCCCATCGAGGCGACCGGCTTCTTTCTCGGCCTGCACATGCGCGATGGTCTGTAGCGTCTTGCCGAGGCCCATGTCGTCGGCCAGGATGCCGCCGACTTCCTGCGCGCGCAGGTGTTGCAAGAACGCCAGGCCTTCGCGCTGGTACGGCCGCAGCGTTGCGCACAGGCCGCGCGGCAACGCGGTAGCGTCGCCCGACTTGCGCGACGACAGCGACAGCGCGCGATCCCGCACCGCCGTCGCGCCCCGCCACCGCAACGCCTCGCCGCCCGGTCCGCCAAAGCCGCGGTCGAGCTCCGCCAGCGAAGCCGCTCGCGCCGCGGGAAAACCCAGCGGCCCGCCGGCACCCGCATCGGCCTCGGCGTCGTACAGCTCGCGCAGCACCTTCATCAGAATGCGCAGACGGTCGGGCGGCACCAGGACGTAGCTCCCGTCGCCCGCCGCCAGGGCGAACGGCCGGCCGCCGGTGGGCAGGATCGACTCGAGCCGCGCCGAATGCGGGATCTGCTCCAGCAGCGCGAGCAGCGCCGGCAGCAGGTTGACCCGACGCCCGTCAACTTCGATGCCAAGCTCAAGGTTGAACCAATCGGGACGCCCACGATCGGGCTCGACGCTGGCGTACCAGGGTGTGTGGGCGTCGTTGATGCGCCAGGGGAAGTCGGCAGCGATCTCGGTGCGCCAGCCCAGGCGCTGCAACCGCGGTAGGACGCTTGCCAGGAACACGCACACGCCGCGCGCGTCCCCGTCGACGTCCACCACATAGTCGGCCGGCGCTGCCAGGCGGGCGGCGAGATCCGGCACGCAATCGAGATCCACGGCGCCGTAGCGTTCCAGGGCGAAACGAGCACGTCGTTCGCCGTCGGGGTCGCGAAGCGGGGCGCGGTCACCTTTACGGTCGCCGTCGCAGCCGCTGACCACGGTACCGCCATAGTCAAACACCAGATCCATGACCGCGATGTCCCCGGCACTGCGCAGCGCGCCCGCACCCGGGTGGGACAGCAAAGTCTCCTTGCGCAGCCGCAAGCACGGCACGAACCGCAGCGACGCCACATCTTCGGGCGGCGTCGAGTACGACTGGTGCGACATGCGTCCTCGGTACGTTACCCGGAGGCCAACGTCTGTCCAGTTGGTTGCGCTCGCCGCGCGAGGTGGCTTCGGCTAGAAACGCCGACGATGCCGCGACCGCCGGCGCCCGCGCCCGCACCAGTCCTCGATATCCTGGCAGGCCTGCGCGCGGTCGCGACGAACGGCGCGCTGACCTTTGACATCGTCGTGCAGCCGCGCTCGTCGCGCGAGGGCCTGGGCCCGGTGCATGGCGATCGCCTGCGCGTGGCGGTCAACGCGCCGCCGGTCGACGGGCAGGCCAACGCCGCGGTCACGCGCGCTCTGGCCGATGCTCTTGGTGTGCCCCGAGCTGCGGTGGAGATCGTTCGCGGTCAGACCGGGCGCCGCAAGACCGTGCGCGTCGATGGCGCCACCCTGGCATCCCTGGCGCGAGCTGTCGCGCGCTGACGGGTGCTAGCATCGGCCGCGATGATCGCAAAGCGTGGCCTTGGGGTTCTCGCCATCGGCTGCACCGCCGGCGTGCTGGCGCTGCTGGCAACTTCGGCGCACGCAAAGCCATCGGCGCCCGTGCTGATCGTGGCCGACGAGATCCCGGCGATGGAGACGCTGGCGAAGCAACTCAAGGCACGCGGGCATCTCACAAGCGAGATCGTGACCCAGGACAAGCTGCCAGCGAGCCTCGCTGGCTACCCAACGGTCGTGGTCTACATTCACAAGGATCTCGCCGAAACGACCGAGACGGCGCTGCTCGATCACACCGCCGGCGGCCGACTGGTGCTGCTGCACCATTCGATAAGCTCGGTCAAGCGCAAGAACCAGCGCTGGTTCACCGAACTGGGCATCGAGCTACCCACGGGCGATCTGGCGGCCGGCGGCTACAAGTACTTCGACGACGCGCTGTGGGACGTGGTGAACCTGGCGCCCCGCCATCCGGTGACGACCAGATCGGTGAAATACCCGACAACCGTCATGTACACCGACGGCGCAAAACGCCCGGGATTCCGGCTGGAACCGACCGAGGTCTATGTGAACCATGTTCTGTCCGGCCCGCGAACGATCCTGCTTGGGTTGCGCTACGAGCACAAAGACTCAGGCAAGCTCTACATGCAAGACATTGCCGGCTGGCAGAAACCGCTCGGCAAGGGACGCGTCTTCTACTTCATGCCCGGGCACAAGCCGGCCGACTTCGACAACCCGACCTACGCGCAGATCCTGACCAACGCCGTGACCAGCCGCTGAGGAGACGCGGCCGGCCCGCGACATTCGGGGACGGACAACCTGCACCCTGGCGCTACCCGGGTTGTGACCGAGGCGGTCCATGACGATCACACAGGTCAGGGCCACCACCCGGCGCATGTGGACCGAACACGACGAATCCGGAGACGACGCCGAGGAGATCAATCTGGTTCCGTACATTGACATCGTCACCAACATCATCATCTTCCTGCTCGTGTCGGTGGCGAATCAGGTGCCGTTGGCTGCCATGCAGCGGATTCAGCGCGGTTACGGCCCGGCCGGTCTTGCGTTCACCAACAGGAATACATAGTCGTTGTAGTCACCATTGGCGGCTTCCTCGAAGCAAACCAGCAGCGTCTCGGGAACCGCCCCGCCGCCGCGCGACTTGAGCGGGTAGACGCGCACCGCGTGCTTGACCTGACCGGTGTTGAGCTGGTCCTCGCTGAAGGTCGCATGCTTGCCGCTCTTTACGAACAGCCCGAACGGCTGGTCACCGGCGTCGAAGCTGGTCTTGCCGTCGGGGTCGAGCTCGGGGTTCAGCGTCTGGAACTGGCCGTTGGCGATTGCGCCTAGCTCGTGCAGCGCGGGGCTAGCTGCGTCACCGGTGTAGTAGCCGAATGGCAGCCGCTCGTTGGGCGAGTAGCGCGCCACCGCGTAGACACCAACCGGGGACGCCTTGACCCGCACGAAGCGCTGCGAGCGCACTTCTTCGCCAATGGGATCGGCGCCGGTACCAAGGCGCAACTGTTTGCCGCCCACGTTCACGCTGTAACCCAGCGCCTCGACCACCTGGGCCAGTGGCGGTTCCTTCTCGCCCTCCTGACCGACGGCGACCAGGCCTGAGAGGTCGACCAGCAGGAAGTCCTCACCGCCCTCGCCCTGCCCGACCTTGAGCGCCGCCCGGTGCACCAATGGCTTCGCGTCGGCTGGTGGCGCGAAGCTGATCTCGACCGAGAGCTGCTGCCCGGGCGGCAACAGGTAAGGCAGCACCGGCGGCAGGTGAAGGCGAAAGGTGTTGGACTCGTCGCCGCTGACCGCCAGTCCGGTGATCTGCACCTCGGCAGCGCTGATGTTCTTGATACCCACGAACTCACTCGACTTCGCCACGCCGCGGACGCCCGAGAAGAACAACTCCCACGGCGTGATCTGCAAGTTGCCGCGGCTCTTCTCGACCCCAGTATCCGCAACGCCGGTGGGCGCAGCCGCCGGCTTGACCGGCGCGGATGCCCGACAGGCCACCCCCAAGACACCGACGCATAGCAACGAGCGGCAGAGCGAAACCATGGCGCCGGTTATAGCCGAGCCCCAGGGAGCGCGACGACCAGCGCCTCAGCGTCCCTTCATCCCTTGCGGCGAAGACGCCGTCCCGTAACCCCCACCGCAAACGTAAACCCGACCAGAACGAGCGCCCCGCCCGCCCCCGCGCCGCGCCCCACGCTGCAACCGCTGCTACCTCCAGTGGTCTTGCCCTTGGCCGCACCGCCGCCACCGCCACCGCCCGCATTCCCCGCCCCCCCCGAAGGGGCGTCGATCCCGGCACCTGTGCCCGCATCCAGCCGGCCCGATCCCGCACCACCGGCGCCGGCACCGCCACCTGACATGCCCGCTGCCCCGCCGCTCGAGATGCACGTCCCCAAGACGCAGCGCCCGATGACACCGCCAGCGGCCGTGCACGGCTCGCCATTGGGCGCCGGAACGCCCACGCACTCCCCGGTGCCGTCGCAAGTAGCGTCGGTCAGGCAGCTGTTGTTGGGATCGCAGGGTGAATCCTGGGTCCGGTTGTTTTCGATGCACCGGCCGGACTCGGGATCACACGCCGGGGTCTTGCACGGCCCGGTCGCCATCGGGCAGGTCTGTGCCGCCAGCTCGCAAACCCCGAACGCGCACACCGCGCCCGCCGAGCACTTGCCGCCCGCCGAGCACATGGTGCCGTTCGGCTTGTCGGACGTCATGCACTCGCCGCTGGTGGCATCGCAGATGCCGACCCCGCACGGCCCGTCCAGCTTCGAGCAGTCCTTGGCCTTGCCCGAGCACATCCCGTTCGAGCACGTGCCCATCGAGTAGCAACCGGTCACTCCGCACGCGCCGCCCGACGTGGCCGTGTACTCGCAGCTGCCGCTGTCGGGATTGCACACGACGGTGTTGCAATCCTTGGTCACGCACGCGACCCGCTTCGGATCGGGCATGCACAGGCCAGCCTTGCATACATCCTTGGGCGTGCACTTGCTGTTGTCGGCGTCGCAAGTCGTGCCGTCGGGGCGCGCCTCAGCCTTGCATCCGTTGTTGCCGTCGCAGGTGTTCGATACCAGGCACGGGTTCATCGCGCACGTGTAGCGCATGCCCGCGCACGCCCCATCCGCCTGGCGCACGTCGCCCTTGGTGCAAAGATCGCCGTCGTCGCACGCGGCGCCGGCCTTGGGGACGATGGTGCAGGTATCGGTGCCATTGCACGTGCGCGTGGCGAACTGATCGGTCGTGCACGTGATGGCCTTGCCGCCGCAGGTGCCCTGGTCACTGCACGCATCGGTGTGCGTGCACGCGTTGCCGTCGTCGCACTGGCTGCCGGTCTTGGGCGTGACCGTGCACTTGTCGGTGCCGTTGCACGTACGCGCGTTGCAGGCATCGCCCACGCAGGTCACCGCCTTGCCGACGCACATGCCGGTGTCGGTGCACGCATCCATCGAGGTGCACAGCTTGCCGTCGTCGCAGCCTGCGCCCGGTGACTTCGCCGGGTTCGAGCACATGCCGGTCTGCGCGTCGCAGGTGCCGGGGCTATGGCACTGATCGCTCGCGACGCACACCACCGGGCTGCTACCCGTGCACGCGCCGGCCGTGCATGCGTCGGTTCTCGTGCACGCGTTGCCGTCGTTGCATGTGGTGCCGTCCGCCTTCGCCGGGTTCGAGCAAGCTGCCGTCTGCGGGTTGCAGAGCCCCGCGTCGTGGCACTGGTCGCTGGCGGTGCACACCACCGGGCTGCCGCCCACACACGCCCCGGTCATGCAGGCATCCGTCCGGGTGCACGCGTTGCTGTCGTTGCACGCGGTGCCATCCATTTTTGCCGGGCTGGTGCAGGCGCCAACCGTATTGCACACGCCCACGTCGTGGCACGCGTCGGCCGCCGGGCACGTGACGGTGCCGGTGCAGATGCCCTGCCTGCAGGTGTCGCCGCTCGTGCATACCAGGTTGTCATTGCACGTAGTACCGTCGGGCTTGGCCAGCGCCGAACACTTTCCGTTGGTCGGATCGCAGGTTCCGGCGTTGTAGCACTGATCCGACGCCGTGCATGTGATGGTGCTGATGGGCGTGCACGTGCCAGCCTTGCATTGATCACCGGTGGTGCACGCATTGCCGTCGTTGCACGCCGTGGTGTCCGGGGCCGGGCGGGGCCCGCAGGTCCCGGTCGACGAGTCGCAGACATTCGGGCTGCACGGATTCGTCGATAAAGGGCAATCGCTATTGGTGACGCAGCCGCCGGACGGGTTGACGGGTCCAAGCAGGGCTCCGTTAGTTGGAGCCAGCGCCAGCCGGGTCACCTCGACCTGGCCCTGCGGAACCGGCCCCACATCTGCAACTGGCCGATCGCAGGCGGCGACCGGAACCATGATCGCGACCAGTACCACCGCGCGTAAGCTGGAAAAAGTCATGACTTCCAGGCTAGGCGCCGGCCGCGATCGGTGTCAAGGAATTAGACATTAAATGTGTAGCCTACGTTACTTCACGTAAGCCATAAAACTGACACCGCAGCGCGCCCATAGAATCGCGACCAGCAACCGTGACCCCGCCCCGCGAGAGTTTCCTGCATCGGTCGTTCTGGCTCGGCCAGGTCGACGCCCGCCCGATCTCGCTCTTGCGCATCGCCGTCGGAATGGTTGTCCTCATCGACCTCGGCGAGCGACTGGCCGACTTCCATTCCTTCTATACCGACGCCGGCATCATCGTGCCGGTAGGCCCGCTGCCGCGCGCCCTCGGAAGCTGGTCGATCTTCTGGCTGGCGGGGGCGCCCGGTCCTGCGCTGGCGGTGTTCGTCGTCGGCTTCGCGTGCGCGCTCGCCTTCACGGTCGGCTACCGCGCCCGGCTGGCCAATGTCCTTCTGTGGGTCTTCATGGTGTCGCTACACCACCGCAACCCGTACGTCAGCGACGGGGGCGACACCGTGATCATCTCGCTGCTGTTCTGGTCCATGTTCGGCGATCCGGGAGCACGCGTAAGTCTCGACGTGCGCCTCGGGCGACGCCAGCGGCGCGACCTGGTGCCGGCAGCGCCGCTGCGGATCCTGCAACTTCAAGTCGCGCTCATCTATTTGGTCACGTTCTTCGCCAAGAGCGGGCCGACGTGGTGGCACGGCACCGCGGTCGGACTGGCGCTGTCGAACACCGACTGGACGCGCGGGCTTGGCCCTGCCCTCGCGTCGCACCCGGGCCTGAGTGCGGCCATGACCTACGGCACCCTCGCGATCGAGGCGGCCTTCCCGCTCCTGGTGCTGTCGCCGTGGCGAACCACCGCCACCCGAGCCGTGGCCATCGCGCTGGGCGCCGCGTTGCACGCGGGCATCTTCGCCACCCTGCGAGTCGGTGTGTTCTCCCTGGTCATGCCGGCGAGCTACCTGGTGTATGTGGCTCCGACGTGGCTCGACCGTTTGCAAGCCTGGGCGTGGCGGCGGGGGCCACGCGCGGTCCCGGCCGTGATAGCGACGCCAGCCCGGTCGCCGCCCGGCCCGCCAGCGGGCGCGCGCCGGGCGGAGAAAGTGTGGCTCGCCGTGCTGGCGTGTCAGTTCGGGCTGGTCGCCTGCGAGCAGGTCGTGCGCGCAACTTCGGCGAGGCTGCCGGAGCCCATCGCGTGGGAGTTGCGCCTGGTCGCGCAGCGGCAGAACTGGCGCATGTTCTCACCCGACGTGCCGACACTGGACGTGTTCTGGCACGCGCCCGGAGTGCTGGCCGACGGGCAGACTGTCGAGCTAACCCGTGTCGTGGCGCCGCAGCTCAACCAGCGCGGCGGTTTTGTCTATAGCCGCTGGCGCCGGCTGCGCAGCTCGCTCGCCAGCGCGGATCCGGAAATCGTGCACGCCCTCGGCCGTTACCTGTGCCGGCGCTGGAACGGCGAGGTGCCGGGTCCGCGCCTGCTGCGCTTCGAGCTGGCGGCGGATGCAATCCCGCTGGCGCCTGGGGTTTCGCCCCATCACGCGGTGGCGCTGCGCCAGGAGTGCGTCGCCCGCTAGCAGCACCCTGCCGTGAGGGCGACAGAGCGCTTGCTTATCGGTAGCGCAGAATCATCCCGCCGTTGCCGACCGCCCAGATGTCGTTGGCGGCGAGGCCGCGCACGCTTTGCAGGCCCATCCCCCGGGGACTGGCCACGTTCATCCACGCCGCACCGTCGTAGTGGGTGACGGGCCCGATCATCGGCCCCGCGCCACCTACCGCCCACACGTCATCAACCGCGACGCCCCATACGCTGAGCGTGGTCTCAAGCGCCACCGGTCGCACCGCCCACGCCGTACCGTTGAAATGCACGCCAACCCGATCACCGGCCGCCCACACGTCAGTCGGACTCAGCGCCCAGACCGAGAACAGCACGTTGGCCGTCACCGTCGGCGCCTGGCGCTCGAAAGCCTTGGCACCCGAGCCGCGCAGGATCGTGCCGCCGGTGCCAACCACCCAGACATCGTCGGCCCTGGCGCCGTGAACGCTCAGCAGATCGGTTGTCACCCCCGAGGGCACGATCATCGGCACGTTGCCCACCAGATGCACCATCGCGCCGCCCCGGCCCACCCACCAGATGTCGCCAGGCCCGAAGCCCCAGATCGAGGTCAGCCCGGCTGCCGTGGACCCCATCTGTCTGACGAACAGCGGGCCGTCCTGCTTGCGCAGCACCTGCCCGCCAAGTCCCACCACCCACACGTCGTTGGCGGCGGACGCCCAGACGCCGTACAGCGACGGCGTCGCCGGTGGCAGCATGACCCGCTGCCAGGTCGTGCCGTCGAAGTGGAAAGCGATGCCGGTTGCGCCCAGATTGCCCACCGCCCACACTTCGTTGGCGGCGATCGGAAAGACGCTGTTCAGCGTCGCCAGGACCGGCACGTCGGGTGCCATGACCAGACTCCAGGTCCCCCGTGGCGCGGTGTCGCGACGCTGCATATCGGGCGCCAGGATCATGTCGAGCGACGGCGCTGGACCATCGGGGGGACGCACGTCGGGCGGCGGCGTCACCGACCCGTCGGAGGGCCTTGGCGAATCGCCGGGAGTCGCGCCATCGGGATCGACGCCAGCGCCGGCGTCCGGAACATCGCCAGGATACGGGGCAACGGCTGCTACCTCGGCCTTCGGCACGCACTGGCCGCCGCGAACGCACGAGGTCTCACCGCCGCACATCTTGTCGCGGCAGTCGCGGCTGAGGAAAAGTTGAAACTGTCTCGACTCGCCCGATACGAACATGACCGCCGCGGTCTGGACCACCACCGGCGTCTTCTTCAACAGGCCGCGCGCGGTCACCAGCAAACCGAGTTCGGGCGCGCCGCGGGGGCGCAACGCCAGGGTGAAAGGCAATCCGGACGACGCCGGCGAGAACGACTCAGTCCGGCTATCGCCGCGATCGGGAACCACCTCCACCTCGATCTCGTCGATGTCGTCGGGCACACGCAGATCGCTGTTCACCGTCAGCACCAGCAGCGTGCCGTTGTTCTTCGGCGCACACGAGCCCGCGGCCACAACCGCCGCTAACGTCATCGTGGCCAGCAGGGACGGTGACGCGCCCAGGCGGCCCGCGCGCATCACTTGCCCACCGTCCAGCACGGAGTGAGGCCACCACAGTCGCCGATCTCGCCGCGCGGCCGGAGTGCGACCACGGCCACGGCAGCACCGGCCAGCGCGACGCCGACGCCGGTCCAGAACCACCAGCGCGTGTAGAAAGCGGGCGACGCGCCGACATCCGCGGGCGACGCGGCTGGCGCGCGCAGATCCACCGACGCCCGCGGCCCAGCCCCAGTGGCAGCCGGTGGCGGCAAGGGCGGCGGCGGCGCTGTCGCCACAATCGGTGACGACGGTGGCGGCAGTGGCGGCGGTGGCGGCACTTGCGCGACCGAGGGCGGGGCGGGCTTGGTGGGCTCCGATCCGGCGGGCTTGGCCACAACCGACTTGGGTCGCGCGGACAGCTCGCGCTCAAGCTCTTCCACCCGGCGATCGACCTCGGCGCGGTTCTGCGCCTGCGGAGCCCGGCGCAGGTAGTTGCGGTAGAAATCCAGCGCCTCTTCCAGCTGGCCGAGCAGGCGGTGACACTGCGCGATGTTGAACAGGAACACCGGGTCGGACACCACGCGGTACGCATTCTTGAATTGCGCCAGCGCCTCCGAGTACTCCTTCAGATCGAAGTGAACCAGGCCCTTCTGGTAGTGCTCGCGGGCCTTGCTGGTATCCTCGGCGGGCGCGGCATGTGCGGGGACGGCCAGCACGCAGGCCATCAGCGCCAGGCAAGCAACTATGCGGGACACAAGGGACACGGGGCGAAACTCCGGGCCCAACGTATCACGCCCGCGGACCTACGTCTCACGGTCGCTGCCCTGGGTCGCGCGCTTGTCGCACGAGCCCCAGGGCGCGGAGGTCTCAAAAGGCGGCGACGATCTCGCCGTCGGCGAGGCGGCACTGCTGCTTGTCGGCGGGCGCGCCGCCGGTGCGAATGACCTCGGCGGTGGCCGGCTGCAAATACACGCCCGACAGTTCCATGGTCAACATGCGCTTCATGGCCGACTGCAGACTGGTGACGAAGTAGCAGGGAATGCGCGGCTCTTTGTGCGAGTCACCGATGCCCGAATCGTCGGTGAGGAACACGTAGCGCCCGCCGGTCACCTGGGCCGCCGCGCGCATGGTGTACTCGGCCAGATCGTCGGTGCCACTCGCGGCGACCGGATAGATGTGCACGCCCTTGTTCACGGCGTCGGAAATGCCGTCCTTCATCAGGCTCTCGCGTCCCGCGTGGTGGGGGGCGTCGGCGACCCAGAACACGACCCGGGCGGTATTGCCAGCGCGCCACGACAACGCGTTGGTCGCCGCGAGACCTTTCTCGGGCGCTTCGGGGTAGTCGCCGCCGCCGTTCGCGCTCTGTGCACCCAGGTTGCGTCGGAAGAGCGCCAGGTCGGGCGTGAAGTCGAAGCTGCGCACGACGTACTCATCGCCGTCGTCGCGGTACACGACCAGGCCCCAGCGCCGGCTGACGCCCGGGAATTGCATCGCCAGAGCGTCCGAGATCTGGCCGACCTCCGCCTGCAGATAGCGAATCTCGTCGCCCATGCTGCCGGTGGTGTCGATCATGAACGCCAGATCGAGACCTGCGGGCGCGCCGCCGCTTGCCTGCGCGAGCTTGAGCGCCACGCGGCCACCCGACACGGGCACGGTGGCCGTCACCTGGCCGTTACCCGTGGTCGCTGTGACCGTCAGGTTCATCCCCGCCGGCACCCCCATCCAGGCCGGGAAGTACATCACGCGACCGTCGGCACCGGTGATACCGCGAAAAGCGCGGCCTGCATCGGCTAGCACCCGCACCTCGGCGCCCGACACCGGCATACCGTCGGCGCCGGTGACCTCGATGGCCACCCGATCAGCGCGCGGGATGAGCGGCAAGCCAGGGGCCTGCGTCGCATCGGTCTTCTTGAGGTAGCGCAGGTAGAAATCGAAGTTCAGGTTGTCGTCCCAGGTGCCGGCGGTCAGGGTACCGGGGCGCGGAACCACCGTTCCGCCGGAGCCACCGGAACCCGGGCTCGGCGGCGACATCATCGGTGACGGTGACGGGGTTGGTGATGTTGAAGCGACGCCGCTGCTCGGAGGTGCGGAGCCTGAGGGCCCGGCCCCCGACATCGAGGCGCTACCCGGAAGGCCCGTGGCACCGCCGCCGGACGGCACCGCCGGATCGCCGGTGCCAGAAGGACGGCTTCCGAGCGTCGGAACGCTGGAGGTCTCCTTGGTGCTATCGGCACTGCCCCCGCAGGCGGTGAAGGCGAACGATGTGATGAGAAGAGCGCGGGCCAGCGTGCTGTGTGTTGTCGTCATGGCAGCCGGCCTACGCAACAGTCATGCCGGATGGTGGGCCTGCCGGGGCAGCGCTTGCGCCGAGGTGCTGCGGTGGCGGTCAGAGCCTCCGTGACACCGCTGCCGCGATCTGGTCGCGCCGCCGAATCGCTGCTCACGCTCGGCCGCGACCCGAAATGGTTCGGTCGTTCGGCGCAACTCGGCACTTCCGTCCCCAAGCCAAACAGTTGCTGTTCCAAGGCGCGGCTCCCAGTGCGCCTCCCTCGCCGCCAGTGCAAACCGACGATGGTGATCATCCCGACGCCGACACAGCCGATCTGCCGTGGCCGGATCTCCTTCGCGCCCTGACCGGACTCGACCTCAAGATCTACCCCTCGTGCCGGCGCCGCACCGTTGTGCGGCTGCCGCTCCCGCTGCCCACTGCCCCCCCCACGCGGGCGGGGCTATCGTCTGGCGACCCTGTCCTCGGAGGCGCTCGGTCGGCTTCCCGATATCGAATGAGATCGACGGCGCAGTCCGAGCAAGTTGTAACCAAACATTTGCACAGAGGTCACGTCGTCGTTACCGGCACCACCCAGTGTGGCCACCAATGTGACGCCTGCGCGAATCCTGCATCCCGACGGCTACGTGAGTGTTGCGACGATGTCACCTGTACTGCCTACCCTGTCTGCTCTCCTCACTGCGGAGTCCCCCTGACATGACCACTCATTTCGAAGAAAGTCTGGAACGCGACATCCAGCGTATCCGCGACAAGGTTTCGCGGATGGCCGATCTGGCGGCGGTTGCGCTCAGGGAATGTCTCCGGGCGTTGGCGGAAAGGAACCGACAGATCGCGTACTCAGTCATCCTTCGCGATCAGCACATCGATGAACTCGAGAAGGAGATCGATCGGCTCTGTCTGGAATTCATCGTGCGACAGCAGCCGGTGGCAAGGCCGCTGCGGTTCGCGTACGCGACCATCAAGATCAACCTCGAACTCGAGCGGGTGGGTGACTACGCGGAGAGCATGGCCAGGCAGATCCTGGTCCTCGCGGACATCGAGGTCGAGATCCCTCACGAGCGGGTGGCCGAGATTGCCAGCCTCGCCATTCCGATGTTGCTGCAGGCCGTGCAGGCCTTCGTCAAACAGGACGCCGATCTCGCCCGCAAGACCATTGAGGTGGAGGATCAGGTCGACCTGCTCCGTCACCGCTTCAGCGCGGAGCTTCTGCGCATGCGCGAGGAGGGACGAATCCCTCTGGAGGCGCTGATGCCGTTGATGACGATCGTCAACCGGTTCGAGCGCGTATCGGATCAGGCCAAGAGTATCTGCCAGGAGGTCCTCTATATCTGCACAGGCGAGTACGCCAAGCATCAAGGCACTGACATGTTCCGTCTGCTGTTCGTGGACGAGCACGACTCCTGCCGCAGCCAGATGGCGGCGGGTATTGGCAATGGCTTGGGCCAGTCCAAGTTCATCTTCAGCAGCGCGGGCATCGACCCGCGCCCGGTGGACGCGCGCACGGTGGCGTTCCTCAGCGAAAAGGGCATCGACATTTCGCGGCAAGCCTCGAAGTCGGTTGAACAGGTGCCGCACCGCGACCACTACCAAATCATCGTCGCGCTGGCGAAAGCCGCCAGCAAGATTTTCCCGCCGGCTCCCACCAAGGTGGTCTGTTTGGACTGGAGCGTACGGGATCCATCCGAGGCCACCGGCGCGCCCGCCGACGTCAAGACGGCGTACGAAGACACCTATCAGTTTCTGCACGCACACATACGGGACCTAGTCGAAGCGATTCTGGGAGACAACGAAAATTCATCAGAGGAAGGACAGCACAAATGAACACCAACCTACAGATTCAACGAACGAAGCCCCTCGCGTTCGGCCTGGCGCTATCAGTGCTGCTAGCAGGGGCGGCCTGCAAGAAGAAGGAGGAGGGCACCGTCACTCCGGCAACCGGGCCGGCTCCGACTGCGGCAGTAGCCAAGGTCAGCATCCAGAACATCGGTTCGGACACCATGGTCAACCTGGCCCAAGCCTGGGCGGAAGAGTATTCCAAGCTCGACCCCGCCGTCTCCGTGGAGGTGTCGGGCGGAGGCTCGGGAATTGGCATCGCCGCGTTGATCAACGGTACCGCGGAGATCGCCAATTCAAGCCGAAAGCTCGAACCCAAGGAAATCGAGGATTCGAAGAAGGCCCACAACGGCCAAGAACCAAGGGAATTCATGATCGGTTACGACGCGTTGTCGATCTATGTCCACAAGTCGAACCCACTCAACGACATAAGCATGGAGGAGTTGGGCGAGATTTATCGCGAGGGCGGCAAGATCGCGAAATGGTCGGAGCTTGGAATCAAGGCGCTTCCCGGTGGCAAAGGTGACGACATTGTGCGCGTCAGCCGCCAGAACAATTCAGGAACGTATCAGTATTTCCGCGAGATTGTTGTTGGCAAGAAGAACGATTTCCGGGCCGGCTCGATGGACATGGGTGGGTCGAAGGACGTGGTCGAGCTGGTGTCGAAGACCCCGACCGCGATCGGGTACAGCGGGCTAGGTTACGCCACTCCCGATGTGAAGATTCTGAAGGTTTCGAAGAAGAAGGGCGAGCCCGGGATCATGCCCAGCATCGCCACCACGCTGGACAAGACCTATCCCATTGCGCGGCCGATGTTCTTGTACACCCCGGGCGAGCCTCCCGCCCATATTAAGAAATACATCGATTGGATCCTCTCGGACGCGGGGCAGCACATTGTTGAGAAGAGCGGCTACGTGCCCTTGCCCAAGAAGTAGCCGGGCCTTCGTCGACGAGACCCCGCCTTGGACGAGCAAGTGATCGAGCTTCCGCCACCAGTTCGCGCAGAATCACGCACCCCCGCAATGGGAGCGGCGGCGCGGGCATCGCTTCGTCACCGCTGGGACATGGTGTTCGAAAAGTTCATCGAGACGCTGATCCGTTTCTGCGGGGTCAGCGCCATTCTGTTCGTCTTCGGGATCTTCTTCTTCGTGTTCCGCGAGGGCGCGCCGTTCCTGTTCGGAGGGCTGTCCTGGGGGAAGTTTATCTTCAGCACAGAGTGGTACCCAACCTCGCACAGTAACCTGCGCTATGGGGTCGGCGCGCTGATCGTGGGTACTTTCAGCGTGACGACCCTGGCCATGCTGATTGCCGTGCCGTTCGGGCTGGGAGCGGCGGTGTTCGTGTCCGAGTTTTGTGGCAAGCGCACGAAGGAGGCGCTGAAGATCATCATCGAACTACTGGCTGCCATCCCGTCGGTGGTATGGGGGTTCATTGGTCTATCCGTGATGAACCCGCTGATTCAAACGGTTTTTCACGTTCCGATCGGCCTCAACGTGCTCAACGGCGCTGTCCTGCTGGCCCTGATGAGTGTGCCAATCATGGTCAGTATCGGCGAGGACGCGTTGAAGGCGGTGCCGGACAGCTACCGCGAGGCGGCGCTCGCTCTCGGGGCCACGCGCTGGCAGACAGTTTATCGAGTGCTATTGCCCGGGGCCAAGAGTGGCTTGCTGGCGGCTGTGCTGCTGGGCGTGGGCCGGGCGGTGGGCGAGACCATGGCGGTGCTGATGGCAACCGGCCACGCTGTGAACATTCCTGGGTCGGTGTTCGATCCGGTGCGCACCCTGACCGCCACCATCGCGGCAGAGCTGGGTGAGGCCGCCGCGGGGTCAGACCACTACCGGGTCCTGTTCGTGATTGGCATCCTGCTGTTCTCGATCACCTTCGTGGTGAACCTATCCGCCGATCTGATCGTCAAGGGGACTCGCAAGAAGTGAGCACGAGCGAAACATCTTCCAGATTCGCCGCGACCCCCACCAGCCGCGCTCGGGTTCGTCATGAGCGGATTGCCCAGGTGGTACTGGGCGGCATGGCCGTGGCGATGGTCGTTCCGCTATTCCTGATCGTGGGCTACCTGGTGTCGAAGGCGTGGCCTCTGTTGTCGTGGGATTTCCTGGTGTCCAACCCGTCAGGGGGCATGCGCAAAGGTGGGATCTGGTCGGCGTTACTGGGGACCATCTGGCTGGTGACCATATCGCTGGCGATTGCCGCTCCTATTGGCGTTCTGGCGGCTGTGTACCTGAACGAGTACGCGAGGGAAAACTGGTTCACTCGCATCATCAACTTGGCGGTGGTCAACCTGGCGGGTGTGCCGAGCATCGTGCACGCCCTGTTCGGCCTGGGTGCGTTCGTGCTGTTCGCGGGCATTGGTCGGTCGATTCTGGCGGCTTCGCTGACATTGGCGATCATGACCTTGCCGGTGATCATTGCCAGTACGAAGGAATCACTGGCTTCCGTGCCATTGTCGTTCCGCGAGGCTTGCTGGAACGTGGGGGCGACGCGGTGGCAGACCATCCGCCGCATCGTGCTGCCCAACTCGGTCAGCGGCATCCTGACTGGTGTCATCTTGCAGGTGTCGCGCACCGCCGGCGAGACCGCGCCCATCATGTTCACCGGGGCGGTCTTCTTCAAGAAGATTGCCGAGGGCGATCTGTTCGCCTACGGGCTACGCGACCAGTGCATGGCGCTGTCCATGCATCTGTACACCGTCACCACTCAGGTGACCAACGCGCCCCCGGCGCTGCCGTTCGCGATAGCCGTGGTGCTCCTGGGAACCGTGCTGCTGGTCAACGGGCTCTCAATCACGCTGCGGCTGTACCTGCGGTCGCGGAAGAAGTGGTGATGATAGCGGCGCCGGCGCGGAAGAAGAAGATCGAGGTGGCCGACCTGCGGCTGTCTTACGGTGCCAAGGAGGTCATTCATGGCATCTCGTTCGAGGTATTCGAGCACGAGATCTTCGCCGTGATCGGTCCAGCTCAGTCGGGCAAGACGTCGCTGCTCAGGTGCATCAACCGGACCATCGAGCTTACGGCGGGCGCGCGGTCCAAAGGCACTATCAAGGTGGACGGCGAAGACGTTCAGCATGTGAAGAGCGTTTACGAGTTGCGGCGAAAGATCGGCATGGTGGCGCCGTTGCCGGTCGGGTTGCCGCTATCGATCTACGACAACGTCGCCTTTGCGCCACGAGCGGGCGGGATGCGCGCGAAGGCCGACCTCGACGTGCTGGTGGAGCGCTGCTTACGCCAGGCCGCGCTTTGGGACGAGGTCAAGGATCGGCTCGATAGTCTGGGCACCAAGCTGTCGGGCGGCCAGCAGCAGCGTCTGACCATCGCGCGGGCACTGTCCCACGAGCCGGAGATTCTTTGCCTGGACGAGTTCTCCATCGCCATCGACCCGGTCACGACGATGCGCATCGAGGATGTGCTGAAGGAACTGAAGGCAAGGATGACTATCATTCTGGTCACGAATTTGGTTCAACAGGCGCGACGGCTCGCCAGCCGAACGATGTTCCTTTGGAACGGCGACATCATCGAGTTGGGAGACAACCAGGTCGTGTTCTCGGATGCGCCCGCGAGTCGAAAGACCTATGAGTACGTCAACGGGATATTCGGGTGACTGTGGCTGCCGGCGATGATGTCCTGGCCCCTCCCAGCATCCTGACCAAGGAGTTGAACCTCTGGTACGGGAAGTTCCAGGCGCTCAAGAACGTGAGCATGAACATCAAAGATGGGCTCATCACATCGTTGATAGGCCCCTCGGGTTGCGGCAAGAGCACGCTGCTGCGCTGCTTCAACCGCGTCAATGAACGTTACGGCTATGTGACCACAACCGGTGAGATCCGTTTGCTAGGCAAGAACATCTACGACCCTGACGTCTCCCTGACAGAGTTGCGCAAGGCGGTCGGCATGGTGTTCCAGCGTCCGAACCCCTTGCCCATCTCGGTCTACGAGAATGTCGTGTTCGGGCTGCGCATTCACGCCCGCGCCGGCGCGCTCTCGAAGGCGGTGACCGACGAGGCGGTCGAGAAGGCGCTGACCGAGGTCGGGTTGTGGTCCGATCTCAAGGACCGTCTAGGTGACCGGGCCACCAGTCTGCAGCTCGAGCAGCAGCAGAAGCTGTGCATCGCGCGGTTGCTACCCCTCAAGCCTGACATCATCCTCATGGACGAGCCGTGCTCGTCGCTGGATGTCGAGGGCACGCGCGCCATCGAAGAGCTGATGTGGCAACTGCGCGGTCGCTATACCATCGTCATCGTGACCCACAACATGGCGCAAGCGCGGCGCGCCAGCGACGAGTGTATCTTCATGCTCTTGGGCGAGCTGGTCGAGCACCGGCGCACCGAGGACATGTTCCTGACCCCCGGCAATCCGAAGACGGCGGAATACATCGAAGGCCGGTACGGCTAGCCTCGAACCGGTCGCCGACCATGATCACACGCGGGACCCGTCGTCGTGGGCATTGCGAATGTCAGGATACAAAGCGTCGCAAACAACGCTTGAGACGAAGGTCACACTCGCGAGTGTATTGATCGGGAAGTCTTGAGGGCAGCACCGCCGACGCCTGCCTTGTTCAATGGCGCCATGGCTAATGTTTCGGGCCGCATTTCGAAGGATTCGCTTGGTCGTTGCGTGCCGGGCGGCAAAGACACTGAGCGAACGACGGCGGGGACGGGAAAGGCGAGGGTGATGCGAACGGCAGATCATGACGACTCAAACATGAGGGTGGCATGAGAAAATTAGTGCTAGCCGAGAATCCCTGCATTGGGCATAACTGGCAAAGACGGCACATGCATTCTATTTCAAATGTGACCGCTGCGTGGTGTTGGGTAGCGTATTTACACCAGCGCTCAATCCCGACGACTCGTCCTGTTCAACGCCGTCGCGAGGGTGGCACACAGGAGCGCCGACTATGAAGGCCACGTTGCTCTCACGACTCTGTTTGGTGCTTGTGCTTGGATGCTCGGGCACGGTCGGTTCCGCCGGTGGCGGCGCCACGAGTGGTGGGCGGAAGGAAAGCGTAGGCCAGGGCCCGACCACCGGTCGCATGATGACGCGCGGCGAGTACGTCAACACCCTCACCGATCTCCTCCGCTACGATCTCGGCCCGGCCGTCGTCGACCTTCCCGAGGATTCGGCATCCAAGACCACTGGGTTCCTCGCTTCGATAGACGGGTTGCTTCCCTCGGGCCCCCGCACCAGCGCTTACGAACGGGTGGGCGAGCGCGTCGCCGCCTCGGTGCGCTGGGCGGGCAGCCTCGACCAGTTTGCGACCTGCACCGACGCGACAGATGGTTGTCGGCGAGGCTTCATCGACAAGCTCGGAACTGTGTTTTTCCGGAAGCCGGTGACGCCGGGCGAGATCGACCTACTGCTCCCCCTCTTCAAGGTGGTCGATGTAGCCGCTACACAGAAGTTCCAGACCGGCGCCCGGCTGGTGCTGCAGGCTGTCCTGCAGTCCGCGCACTTTCTTTTCATCCTCGAGAGCAGCGACAACCTTGCCCCGGTCAGCGGAAAGCCCGTGGTCTCCTCGCACGAGATGGTCACCCGCCTGTCGTTCCTGATCTGGAAGTCCGCGCCGGACGCCAGCTTGATCGCCACCGCATCTGGCGGCGGGCTCAAGACGCCGGCGGCGATCTCCGACCTGGCTCAGCGCATGTTGGCCGACCCGCGGGCCACGCGCGGCGTGCGCGCCTACGCTGACGAGTGGCTGAAGCTGTACCAGAGCGCCCGGCGAAGTCCCAATCCCAAACGCGGCATCACCGAGAGCTTCCTGAGAGATTCGCGGGAAGAGACCCTCCGCTTCGTCTCGCGGGTCGCCTTATCTGCCGACTTCATGTCACTGTTCACCGACAAGAAGACCGAGCTCACGCCGGAACTGGCGGCGATTTACGGCCTCCCCACGAAGACCGGGACGGCCTTCGCGGAGTACGATCTGTCAGCAGCCCCCATGCGCCAGGGCCTGCTCACGCAGTCGGCCTTCCTGGGCGTCAGGGCGGACATCGACCACGCCTCGATCGTGGATCGGGGGCTGACCATCCTACGCAGCCTGGTGTGTCGAGATGCCTCGCTGCCGCCGGGCGTGGACAATCAGTTCGCCACCGACGTTCCTCCCGACCTCTCGGAGCGCGAGAGATTCGAGCTCCATGAAACCGCGCTGGGATGCAACCGGTGCCACAAGGCGTTCGATCCGTTCGGCCACGCTTTCGAAAGGTTCGACGTCGCGGGGCGGCTGATAAGCAAAGATCGCAAGGGCAACGTCTTGCGCTCGGACGGCGAGGCCCTGCTGGACGGCAAGGCCCGCCCTTTCAAGGACGCGGTCGAGTTCTCGAACCTGATGGCCAAGAGCCCCGAGGTGGAAGCCTGCCTGGTCCACAAGATGTACCTCTACGCGTTCAACCGCCCGGTCGGTGCTTCGGACCTGGACGCAGAGCGCTGGATGGCCCAGACCTTTTCCAAGAGCGGGCGTAGCTACACGGCGCTGGTTCGCTCCGTGGTGTCCAGCATTGGATTCAACTCCGTCTCGCCTCGGGACTGATGGGTGCATTGATGATCTCCAAATGGGAAAACAGAATCGCGCGCCGGCGCTTTCTCCGTGGCGCCGGCGGCGTGGCCATTGGGCTGCCGTTTCTCCTGTCGCAAGAGGGCTCCGCCCGCGCTCAGGTCGGCAAGCCCGCCGAGCGGTTGATCACCTTCTATTACGGCAACGGAATGCCTCCTGACATTTCCGCCCAGGGGCTGGTGGGACCGCTGGCGCCGCTTGCCCCTTACGCCGACCGGATGGCCGTTATCCGCGGCGTCGACTGCCCGATTCCGTCCTCGGGGGCGGGCGGGCACCCCATCGGCAGCGCTTCGTTCGGCACCGGGTTCAGCTACCTGCGCTCTGATGAGAACAAGAAGTCAGGCCCCAGCATCGACTGGATCGCTTCGCAGGCCTATGGGCTGGATCTGGCGCGCCCGGTCCTGTCGACGGGCGTCTACGACGGACAGGCCGAGCACGATCGTGTCCGCTTCGTCCATTCCTGGCGCTCGGCCGGAGTCCCCAACGAGCCAGTGGTGCGGACACTCAACCTTTTCACCGATCTCTTCGGCGGCGCCGCGCTGCTGCCTCCGGGCGCGACCGCCGATCCCAACGGCGCCTTGCGGGATCGCTACCGAAGGAGCGTGCTCGACGCCGTGGTCAAGAGCTACCAGACGGTGATGAGCGGCGGAGGCGGGTATCCGGCCTCGGCGCGCCGGATGATCGCGTCCCACCTCGAGACCGTGCGCGAGCTCGAAAAGGTGGTGATCCAGCAGTCGATGACCAATCCGAACGGTGGCGCCATGGGCTGCGCGAAGCCGGGGCAGCCGGAAGATCTCAACGCCATCCCGCTCCACCTCGCAAACGACAAGGCATTTGGGGGGGACAAGATCCCGAACTGGGAGAAGGTCTGGGACATCTTGCTCGACCTCTACGTGACCGCCATTCGTTGCAACCTGGTCCGCTTCGGGAATCTCGTCATGACCGCGGGCGGCGAACGCTATTTCTTCAACGGCGGGGCGGCTGGCACGACCAACAACGCCCACCTTGAACTCTTCCACCAATACCCGAGGCGTCTGGATCTCGCGAAGGCGTTGATTTCCTGGGAAATGGGGATGCTAGTCAAGTTTCTGTCCCGGATGAGCGACCGCACCTACAAGGACGTCGACGGGGGCAGCTATTTGGACAACACCACCATCCTTGTGGGAACCGAGTTGGGGTATCCCCAGAAGCATTCGGTCCGTGACCAAACCTTCTTCTTGCTGGGAGGAAGAAAGCGCTTCAAGACCGGGGACATTCTGGTTGCCGGGCGGACCGACGTCGATTTCTACAACACCCTGCTACGAGGAATCGGGATCACGACCCAGATGGGTGACATGAAGAATTTCCAGGCCGCTGACCTTCCCATATTGGCCTAAATGCGCCTACCAATCCGCCTTCTCGTTTTCCGGTTGGTGCTTGCAGCGGCAGCGCTTCCGGCCTGTTCAAAGAATAGTCCGCCACCGCACGTCGCGCGCGTCGCCGGCGCGGCCGAGCCGCTGGGGCGGGATTTCATGGTCACCGTTGATACCGTCCAATTGGTGCTGAAATGGATTCCACCCGGCGAGTTCACCATGGGGCAGACCGACAAGGGCGCGGGCTCATATGGTTTGCTGCCGGTCAAGATATCGCGCGGGTTCTGGATGGGGAGCACCGAGCTGTCGCAGGCCCAATATGAGGCGATCGCCGGCAACAACCCTTCCCGGCACATGGGGCCCCAGCGACCCGTGGAGAGCATCACCTGG
>JANPCZ010000269.1:0-32303 GCA_031431215.1 Myxococcales bacterium | reverse complement strand
CGGCAGCGACGTCAAGGGCATGATTTCTCTCGTGGTCTATCTGGTGGCGGTTCCGCTCGCCTTCGTGAGCGCGTGGCTTGCCTGCGCGCTTTACGTCCTGGTCGCCATCGTGTGGCTGATCCCCGATCCGCGCATCGAGAGATCGCTCCCGGCGTGAAACGACCATGAACTCGAACCAAAGTCTGAAGCCGGTGGTTGCCGCGCTGCTTGCGGGAGTTGCGGTGTTCATGACAGAGCCCGTGCGTCCGCGCGCCGAGGCGACCGCAGCCAAAGGCGGCTCGCCAGAAGTCGCGCGGAAGGCGGCGACGCCCGTCACACAGGATGACAAGGCGTTCTACACGCTGGGCCTGGACCTGGCACAAGGGGTCAGCAGTTTCTCCCTTTCTCCGCACGAGCTGGACATGGTTCAGGCCGGATTGAGCGACGGCACGCTGAAGAACAAAGATGGAACGCCCGCGCAGCGGCTGGCGGTCGACAAGGAACAGTTCCGCGACCGATTGAAGGCACTGGCCCAGGCGCGGCAAACGGCATCGGCGCGAAAGCCCGACGACAGCCCGGTGCCAGCGCCGCAGCCGACCAATGCGCGCAAGCCCAGCGATCCTCTCAAAGAAGCGCTGAAAGAAAAAGGTGCCAGGAGACTCGTGTCGGGTGTGATTTACACGAACCTCAGGAAGGTCGCGCACGGCCGATCTCCCAATTCCACTGACACGGTGACGGTGCAATACCGGGGCACCCTGGTGGACGGCACCGAATTCGACAGCAGCTACAAACGCGACGAGCCTGCCGTGTTTCCCCTCAACGGCGTGATTCCCTGCTGGACCCAGGGTGTCGCCGTGATGAAGATCGGCGAGAAGGCCAGGCTGGTTTGCCCATCCGACACCGCCTACGGCGACAAAGGCAGCCCACCCGAGATTCCGGGCGGGGCGATCCTGGTCTTCGAGATCGAACTGCTGGGCATCGAGCCCTAGTCATCTGGCGCCGATGAGAGAGCGTGTTGAACGAAACTCGCCGTGTCGGGCCGTGTTAGCGCTGGTCATGCTCGCGGGCGTCGTCGCTGCCGGTTGCCGCGTTGCCGCGACACGAGGCTCGTCGCCGGGACGTCTTGGGGATAGGGTGCCGGCCGTGGATTCCCATAGTCATGCCCAGCCAGGCCAAGTGCGTGTGCGCCACGTCAGCCTGGATCTAGCGCTGGATTTTTCGCTGCATGCCGCCGCCGGCTCAGTCGAGCTGACGTTCGATCGTCCCGACGCCCACGCCCCGCTGACCCTGGATGTCCAGGGCCTGGTCGTCACGGCCGCCAGCGGCGCTGACGGCAAGCCGCGCCGCTTCCAGGTGGGGTCCGAAGATCCGCGGCTTGGCTCGGCGCTGATCGTCGATCTCGAGCCGGCTGACCGCACGGTGAAGATCGCGTACCACACCACCGACGGTTCGGCGGCCCTGCAGTGGCTTGCGCCCGAGCAGACCCGCGACCGCAAGCATCCGTTCCTGTTCACCCAGGGCGAAGCGATCTTCACCCGCACCTGGATTCCACTGCAAGATTCGCCCGGCGTGCGGGTGACCTACGACGCCCGCATCCTGGCACCCGCCGGCCTCACGGTGCTCATGAGCGCCGAACAACTTGGCCGCGGCCCTGACGGCGCCTGGCGCTTTCGCCTAGACAAGCCCGTGGCGCCGTACCTCATCGCGCTGGCGTGCGGTGATCTGGCCTTCGAGCCGGTCTCGCAGCGTTCGGGGATCTGGGCCGAGCGGTCCCTGGTCAAGGCTGCGCGCGACGAGCTGGTGGACACCGAGGCCATGATCGCCGCCGCCGAGTCCTTGTTCGGACCGTACCGCTGGGGCCGCTATGACGTACTGGTGCTGCCGCCGGCGTTCCCGTTCGGCGGGATGGAGAACCCGCGTTTGACCTTTGCGACGCCGACCATCCTGGCGGGCGACAAATCACTAGTCGCGCTCATCGCGCACGAGCTCGCCCATTCATGGTCGGGCAACCTGGTCACCAACGCCACCTGGCGCGACTTCTGGCTCAATGAAGGTTTCACCGTCTACTTCGAGCAGCGGATCATGGAACGCCTTTACGGCGCTGACCGCGCCGCGCTTGAGCAGCAGTTGTCGTGGAACGAGCTGGAAAAAGAGTTGCGCGAGCTTGAGCCGTGGCAGCAGGTGCTGCACATGGACCTGGCCGGGCGCCACCCCGACGACGGGTTCTCGATCGTGCCCTACGAGAAGGGCGCGCTGTTCCTGCGGCGCCTCGAACAGCTATTCGGCCGCCCGCGCTTCGACGCGTTCTTGCGTGGCTATTTCGATGGCCACGCGTTCCAGAGCATTACCACGGCGGACTTCGTCGAATTCCTCAAGAACCAGCTGTTCACCCAGGATCTCGCGGCCGCTGCGCGCATCGATCTTGCGGCCTGGCTCGACCAGCCCGGCTTGCCGTCCGACGCTCCCAGGACGGCGTCGCCCGCACTTGCGAAGGTGGATCAGGAACGGCAGCGGTGGCTGGCCGGCTTGCCCGCGCGCGAGCTTGCCACGGCCGGCTTCATCACCCAGCAATGGCAGCACTTCATCCAGGGCATGCCCGTTGCCGTGTCGGTTGCCCAGATGGCCGCGCTTGACGACGCGTTTCATTTTTCCGCCTCGGGCAACAGCGAGATCCTGTGCGACTGGCTGGTGCTGGCGATCCGCCACCAGTACCGCCTTGACGACCAGCCACTGGCGAAGTTTCTGATGAGCGTGGGCCGCCGCAAATTCTTGAAGCCGCTTTACACGGAGCTGGCCAAGACCGAAGGCGGTCTGGCGCGCGCCCGCGCCATCTATGCCCAGGCGCGCCCGCGGTATCACGCCGTCGCGACCGGGACGATCGACAAGATCCTGAAGTGGCAGCTCTGAACGACCACGGGCGGCGGTAGTTAGTCCGCTGGGCCCGGGCGCTGGCCCGACCACCTTGTCGGTGTGGTCACGCGTAGCTACACTGACATGCGATGGTCACGAACGTGCGCGCAGCCAAGGCCAAGCTCTCGGAGCTTCTCGATCGGGCAGCGCGTGGTGAGGAAATCATCATCACAGCCGCGGGCAAGCCCAAGGCCCGCCTGGTGGCAATCGCCACCAACGTCGCACCGTACCGGGTCCATCGCGCCCTGCTAAGGGTCCGGCCGAAGCGTCGCGTCCCGCCAGCCGAGGTGCTGATCCGTAAAGAGCGCGATGGCAGAGACTGAGGCCCGTGTATCTCGATAGCGCCATCATCGTGAAGCTGGTGACCTGGGAGGCCGACAGCGCCCACTGGGCACGCCTGGTGAACGGGCAGATCTTGTTCTCGTCAGAGCTGATGTTGACCGAATGCTTTTCGGGGCTTGTGCGCAAGGAGCGCGAGGGGGCGTTCACCCGGGCGCAACGAGAGCGAGCGTGGCACGCGATCGAGAACGACCTGACGTCGCACAGGTTGACCCTGGTGCCCATCTCGCGCGACGTCTTGCTTGCGGCCAACCTCGCGCTCGGCGCCTGCCATCCGCGTGTCGCGCTGCGATCCCCGGATGCGATTCATCTCGCGTCCGCACAGCGCTGCCAATCGTGGCCGCTGGCCACGAACGATCAGCGCATGCGGCAGGCCGCCCTGCGACTCGGGATGCCGCTTGCGCCCCTGCCGTGACGACGCGGCCCGAGCGCGCGGTCGGCCTTCGACCAGTGGTCCTTGCCCCACCAGGGCAGATTTGTACTCACGTTAAAGTAGTAAGTTGGATTACCGATGATACCTGCCGTGACGAAACCACTCGTCGGGCCTCAGGTGTCATTTCCTCTCGGTGGGGGCAGGGTGTTGGGGTTGCTGCTGCTGGCTGCCACGGCCTTGGCGGCGTGTGGGCGCGGCGGGCGCGGCGCCGCCCCCCAGCGCAACGCCAGGACCGTCGACGGGGCCGAATATCTGGCCCACGAGGTCATCGTTCGGCGGGCCAGCGGCACTTCGGTGAAAGACTTCCAGGCAGCGATCCAGGCGCTCGGAGGCACCGTCCTGTCGCAAGGTACGTCGATGTCGTCCATGCTGAACTGGGAGCGGGTGATCCTGCCGCAAAGCGTGGGGGCGGACGACGCGATCGTCAAGCTGATGGCCAAGGGCGTGGTCGAGAAAGCCGAGCGCAATTACGTCATCACCCGTTTCGAGACGCCGACCGACCCGATGTATTCCCAGCTCTGGGGCATGCAGAAGGTCGGCGCCCCCACCGCGTGGAACCTCTCCAAGGGCAGCGCCGAGATCATCGTCGCCGTGACTGACACCGGCGTCGACTACAAGCATCCCGAGCTGGCCGCCAACATGTGGAAAAACCCCGGCGAGATCCCGGGTAACGGCATCGATGACGACAAGAACGGCTTCGTCGATGACGTCTACGGATACGACTTTTCCAACAAGGACGGCGATCCGTTTGACGACCATGGCCACGGCACCCATGTGTCGGGCACCATCGGCGCGGTCGCCAACAACGGACAAGGTGTCGCTGGGGTCAACTGGACGGTGCGCATCCAGGCGGTCAAGTGCCTCTCGGCCTCCGGTTCCGGCAACTCCTGGGATGGCGCGCAGGCGGTGCTCTACGCAGCTCGCTCGGGCGCGCGCGTGATCAATGCAAGCTGGGGCTGCCCCGGCTCGTCCTGCTACGCCAGCTACATGGTCGATGCCATTCGCACGTTCGCCAGCGCGGGCGGTTTGTTCGTGGCGGCGGCCGGGAATGCGGGTAGCGACAACGACGCCGTGCCCACGTACCCGGGCGGCTACGGTGAACCGAACGTGGTCGCCGTGGCCGCCACCGACTCGAACGATCTGCTGGCCTCGTTCTCGAACTACGGCGCGACCAAGGTGCATCTGGGCGCACCGGGCGTTGGCATTCTGAGCACCCAGCCCGGCAACAAGTACGTATCGTGGAACGGCACTTCGATGGCCACGCCCCACGTGGCGGGTGCGGCGGCGCTTTATCTGTCTGTGCATCCCGACGCCGGGTTCGCCACGCTGAAGGAAAAGCTTCTGGGCGCCACCGACAAGGTAGGCGCGCTTGCCGGCAAGACCCTTTCGGGTGGGCGCCTCAACGTCGGGCGGCTTTTGACTCTTGATGGCGACGCTCCTGCCGCGCCCAAGGGCCTGCAAGCGATCCCCGGAGCCAGCGGCGACGTGAGGGTGTCGTGGCTGCCGAACACCGAGCCTGACCTGGCGGGCTATCGCCTGCGCTGGTGGTACGGCACAGGTCCCGTGATCGTGGATAAGGAACTGGCCAAGGACGCCACGTCGACGCTGCTGACCGGACTGCAAGATGGGGTCACGTACAAGTTCGTGATCTTCGCGCGCGACGCCGCCGGCAACCTGAGCGCTCCGTCGGACGAGGTCACGGCCGCGCCACGCGACTTCACGGCGCCGCCAGCCGTCATCGATCTTGTCGCCACCACGATCGACGGCGCCCTCGCCAGCGGCAAGGTCACCTCGGCCAGCGGCGAGTTACTTGGCGAGTGGCGCGCCGAACATGCCGCTGACGGCACCGCAGCGACCGCGTGGATCACCCCGGGGCGCATCAAGCCACAGGAGGAGTACGTCATCGTCGGGCTCGACACCGCCGCTTTCATCGAGAAGGTGGCAGTGACCCCCAGCGTCGTGTATCCCAATTTCTTTCCGGTTGATTACGACATCGAAGTTTCCAGCGACGGCGTGTCCTGGCAAGCGGTGGGCGGCGAGCGCAACGTATCGGTCAGCAACAATGACCCGCGCGTCGTGGCTTTCCCTGGGGTGTGGGCTAGGGCGGTGCGGCTGCGCGTACTACGCTCGCACCAGCACGAATCGGGGATCTACTACGCTGGCCTTGCCGAGATCGAGGTGCGACAGGTGCCAAGCGTATCGGGCGGCATCCGTCTGCGCTTCGCCGCCCCCGGGGACGATCCCGGAATGGGCCGAGCTGCGTCGTACGACATCCGTATGTTGACCAGCGCAATCACAGCCACGAACTTCGGAATGGCCACACCGGTGCCGGCGCCGCCCCCGCTGGCGGCCGGCCTTATCGAGACGGTGTTGGTCAAGGATCTGCGTTCCGAGACCAAGTACTACTTCGCGCTCACCGCCAAGGACGCCGCCGGCAACGTCTCGGCGCTGTCGAATGTGGCGACGGCATCGACGACGGTGATGCCGCCGTCGACCATCACGGACTTGCGGCAGGCGGCCGGCTCACCGAGTGCCATCGCCCTTGCATGGACCGCGCCGGGCAGCGATGGCAAGGCTGGCCAGGCGGCGCGCTACGAGATGCGCCACTCGACCGATCCGCTGACGCCCGCCAATTTTTCCGCCGCGTCGCCCGTGCCGGGCCTGCCCGAACCGCAGGCCAGCGGTGCCACCGAGACCTTCTCGATCACGGGCCTGAAAAACAAGACGCTCTACTACTTCGCGGTGCGCGCCATCGATCAGACCGGCACGGTGGGCGGAATCTCGAACGTCGCCGTCGTGCTGGTGCAAAAAGGCACCGACAACACACCGCCTGCTGCGGTCGACAACCTGCTGGCGGTGGTGGCCCAGGACGACGTGCTCGCTTCCGCCAGGATCGATTCGGCATCGGACCAGGGCAGCAGCGCGACGCCACCATCGCAGATCGTCGACGGCCGCGTCGATACGTACTGGTTGTCCAAGGCGGGCGCGCCGACCGATCCGGCGTGGATCATTTTCGATCTGGGCCAGGTGGCACCTATCACCCAGGTCCGCATCCATCCGGCGACCTATGTGCTTGAGGAGAATCCGCAAGACTTCGAGCTGCAGGCCAGCACCGACAAGATCAACTGGACGCCGTTCGTTCAGGTGACCGGCTGGGCGCCCGCGACACCTACCTGGAACGAATGGGGAACCCTGCCCATGCCCGCTCGTTTCGTCCGCCTGTTCATCACGAAACGCGGCCGCGGTGCCTGGTCGCAGGTGGCCGGCATTGGTGAAGTCGAGTCGCGGGTGCTGGCGGCGCAATTCGGGGCCAATCTGGTCTGGGTCGCGCCCGGCGATGACGATTGGCGCGGCTCGGCCGCAAGGTACGATCTGCGTACGTCGCCAGAGCCCATCTCCGACAAGAATTTCGCTGCCGCCCTGCCCATCGAGACCATGGTGCCGCTGCCGGGCGGCCAGCTGGAGCTGCTGCGCCTGCCGGCATTGCCGTTTGAGACCACACACCACTTCGCGATCAAGACCGTCGACCAGGCCGGCAACTGGAGCGACCTATCCAACGTAGCGACCCTGGAAACACCTGCGGTGCCGCCGGCTGCGGTCGCCGATCTGACCGTGGTCGGCGCCGACTTCAGTAGTATCACGTTGAAATGGACCGCAAGCGGCGACGACGGCCTGGTGGGGCGGGCAAGCGCCTATGAGCTGCGCTATAGCCGCCAGCCCATCAACGCCGCTGGCTGGCTGACGGCGGTATCCGTGCCCACGCCGGTGCCGGCACCGGCGGGCGCGGCCGAGACCTTCAAGGTGCCCGGACTCAACCCGAACACGGTCTACTACTTTGCATTGAAGGTGGTTGACGATCGGGGCGCAACCTCGCTGATGTCGAATGTCGTGCGCGGCGAGACCGCCGACGGGCTCGCGCCCAACCGTGTGGTGGATCTGGTGGCAGCTCCGGTGGATCCGGCCTCGTTTCCTCCGGTCGTCGCGAAGGTTGTCGAGTCGAGTGGCACGTTCTCGCCTGAAACTGACGCCAAGAATCTGCTCGATGGTGACGACAAGACCGCCTGGGTCAGCCCCACGCGCGCCTCGGTCACGACTGAATCGGTCCGGCTCGATCTAGGTGGCGCACGCCGTCTGGGCCACGTGCGCCTGCGAGCGGCGTCGGGGTACCAGGATCTTTTTCCGGTGGACTTCACGATCGAAGTCTTGCCGGCGCCAGGCGGCGCCTGGTTGACGGTTGTCAAAGAGTCCAGCTTTGTCACCAAGGGAGACTGGGAAGATTGGCAACTGGGTGCGGTGGCCGCCGTCGAAGCCCGGTTGACAGTCACCAGGTCCACAGCTTGGGGCGGCGGCTTTCACACCGCGGTTGGCGACCTGGAAGTCTACGAGGACGGCAGCGACGGCACGCGGGTGCGGCTGTCGTGGACTGCTCCGGGTGACGACGGCGACGTCGGGACGGCGGCTCGCTACGATGTCAGGCGCGCCAGCACCACCATCGATGCCGCCGGCTTTGCGCGCGCGACATCGGTCACCGGCGCGCCTGTGCCTCGTCCGGCTGGCTCGTTCGAACGGCTCGAAGTGACGGCGCTCTCGCCCGAGACCCAGTACTGCTTCGCATTGACCGCCACCGACGATGTCGCCCTCACCTCCGATGTATCGAACTCGCCGTGCGTGAAGACTCCGGGGCTGCCACCAGGCACCGTGGTCGATCTGCACGTCACCAAGACCACGGCGAAGTCGGCGACGCTGGCCTGGACTGCGCCCGGCAGCGACGGAAGCAAGGGCCAGGCACAGAGCTACGAGATGCGGTTGTCGAACACGCGCATCACCAGCAGCAACTGGAATGCCGCGACGCCGGTGACCGGCCTCGGCCGTCCGCAGCCCGCGGGTGCGGCTGAAAGCTTCGATGTGCCGGGCCTCACCGGCCTGACGACCTACTACTTCGCGATCCGCGCGGTCGACGAAGGCGCCAACTGGAGCGGCCTGTCGAACAACGCCCTCGGCCGCACGGCGGATGACGTGTTGCCGGGCCGGGTGACGGATCTGGCTGCCGTGACCGACAAGACCGTCGCCGGCGCTGTCATCGCAACCTGGACCGCCCCGGGTGACAATGGCCCGCTGGGACAAGCGGCTCGCTACGATCTGCGCATCTCGAACCAGCCGATAAGCGACGCAAACTTCGTTAATGCAACGCCGGTGCCCGCTTCTTCACCGAAGTCAGGCGGCGGCGCCGAGTCGGTCCAGGTTGCGAATTTGCAGCCCGAGGCGGCTTACTATCTTGCACTCAAGACCACGGACGCCGCGGGCAACGTCTCGGCCCTGTCCAACGTCGCTCAGGGCCGCACCCGGGACGAGCCGCCCGCCGCCGTGACCGACCTTGGCGTGATCAGCGGCCGTGGCATGCAGCCGGGCAATGGCCAGCTGGTCGTACGTTGGACCGCGCCCGGCGACGATGGGGTGGTGGGCACCGCGGCCCGCTACGACCTGCGCGTGTCGACGGCGCTCATCACGTCGGCCACGTTCGCGCAAGCGACATCGGTCGCAGGGCTGCCCGCCCCCGCGCCATCGGGCACGGCGCAATTGTTCACCGTGGCGGGACTGACGCTTGGCAAGACGTACTACCTGGCCATCGTGAGCTACGACGATCGCAACAACGCTTCACCGTTGTCGAACGTCGCCAGCGGTCCCGTGCCCGACGAGGTGCCGCCGGCGGCGGTGATAGATCTGACTGCCAAGACCGGCACCGGCACCGGCCAGCTAGACCTGGCGTTCACGGCGCCGGGCGACGACGGCGTCGTGGGAATCGCGACGGCCTATGAGCTGAAGTGGTCGCTCGCGCCGCTTGATGCCAGCAACTTCGCGACCGCCAATTCGCTGGCCGCGCCGGTGCCGGTTGCGGGCGGGACCAAACAGACGTTGACCGCCAGCGGGATGCCTGATGAAGCCCAGGTCTACGTCGCCCTGCGCGCGCGCGACGACAGTGGCAACTGGTCGGCGCTGTCGAACGTGGCGGTGGCGCGCACCCTGGATGTGGCGCCGGCGGCGATCACGTCGCTTCGGCAAACCGCCCGTACCACCACGTCGGTCACAGTCACGTGGACGGCGCCGGGCGACGACGCCCACAACGGAACCGCCAGCGCATACCAGGTTCGCGTTTCGAAAAGCCCGCTTGATGGCGTGAACTTCGAGACTGCATTGCTGGTGCCCAGCAGCGCGCCGCAGGCGGCAGGCAAGACCGAGACCCTGGTGATACCGGGGCTCGACCACAGCGCCATCTACTATGTGGCTGTCAGAACCAGCGACGATCGTGGCAATCGCTCGGCGCTGTCCAACGTCTTGCAAGCTGACACCACGGACGACACAGCACCGGGCGCCATCGCCGATCTGGCGGCCCTGACCGGTCCTGCGCCTGGCACGGTCGTACTGTCCTGGACCGCAACCGGCGACGACGGCAACCAGGGCACAGCCAAGAGCTACGAGCTCCGTCGCAGCAAGGCCGCGGTCAATGCTGCCTCGTGGGCCGCGGCCACGCCGGTCACCGGTGTCACGCTACCCAAGGCTGCAGGCACGCGAGAGACGTTTACGGTGACCGGTCTCGACGGCGAGACGACGTTTCACTTTGCGCTGCGGGCGGTGGACGATGGCGGCAACGCAGGGTCGATCTCGAACGACGCCGCGGCCGCTACGCCGCCTGTGCCGCCTGGCGCGGTCACGGATCTGGCGGGCACGACCAAGCCCGGCGCTGCGATTCTGACCTGGACCGCGCCTGGCGACGACGGCAACGTCGGCCAGGCCGTTGCCTACGATATTAGGTACTCAAAGACTCCCATCGCCAGCTCGGGCTTCTTGACCGCGATGCCGGTGCCGGGCGCGCCCCGACCGGCGCTGGCTGGTGGCCGCGAAACCGTCACCGTGAGCGGGCTCGACGAATCGACGGTGTACTACTTCGCGCTCAAGACCAAGGACGATCTCGACGTGTGGAGCGGCATCTCCAACATGCCCAAGCTGACCACACCAGACGTCACTGCGCCGTCGGCCCCGGCCTCGCTCGCTGTCGCCACGCCCGATCTGCGCGATGGCGAGCTGGCAGCGAAGTCGGCGGATGCGTCGTCGTGGCTGGGTGCGAGCTGGAACCCGCCGCTGGCCATCGATCAGAACGAGGCCACGGCGTGGGCATCGCAGGGCAGCCAGACCGGCGTCATCGAGACGTTGACCATTGATCTTGGCGGCAACTCGACCATTGATCGGATCAAGCTGTTGCCCGACGGCGTTCACCCGCAGCAGTTTCCGCGCGCCTTCAGCCTGGACGTCAGCCCAGATAAGACCAACTGGACGACGGTCGCCGTCGAAGAAGAGTTCACCACTTCGGCCGCCGCCTGGATGACGTGGGGCTTCCCCGCCATCGCAGGTCGCTGGGTGCGGCTCACCGCCAGCGAAACCAACGTCAGCTTCGGCCGCCACTACGCCATCGTGGCCGACGTTGCGGTGTGGTCCGCCGCGCCCACGCAAGGCAGCGCTCAGCTGACCTGGGTAGCCCCGGGCGATGACGGCATGGTCGGCACCGCCAAGTCCTACGAGATCTACCGCCATACTTCCGCGTTCGACGTCGGCGGGCTGGGCGCTGCGGTCAAGGTCGTCGGGCCGCCCGCGCCGTTGCCTGCGGGTGCGCTGCAGAGCGTGCAGGTCACAGGCCTCGCAGGCGAGACAACGTACTACTGGGCCGTGCGTGCCATTGACGAATCCGGCAACGTCGGCGCGCTGTCGGCACTGGCGACCGCCAAGACCAATCAGGTGGCGCCGGCGCCGGTGCAGGACATGGCCGCGGTCGCGCAAGGCATGACGGCGGCGAAGCTCACGTGGACCGCGCCCGGCGACGATGGCAACACCGGCCGCGCTACCAGCTACGAGCTGCGCCAGGCGACGCACACGCTCACCTCGCAGAACTTCCCGCTCTGCGTCGTGGTGCCCGGCGTGCCCACCCCCACCGACGCAGGCACGAAGCAATCGCTCACGGTGAGCGGCCTCGCACCTGGCACGGTGTACCGCTTCGCGGTGATCGCACGTGACGAGGCCGGCAACAGCTCGTACCTGTCCAACGTTGCCGTGGTAGCGACCGATCCAGCGCCCGACGTCCTGCCGCCAGCGGCCGTGACGGATCTGGTGCTGCGAATGCCGCTTCCAGGTGGCGTCGCGATGGCCGCCGAGCTGAAGGCCTTCTCAAGTGAACAGAAACCCGATTTCGTCGCCGCGGCCTTGGTCGATGGCAATACCGGCACCGCCTGGGCCAGTGCCGGCCGCGACACCAACCAGGACGAGTATGTGCGGCTCGACCTCGGTGCCTTGCTGCCCACCGATGGCGTGCGCGTCTATCCGGCGCCGTCCCAGGTCGCGCTGTTCCCGCCAGCGTTCGAGATTCGCACCAGCCCCGATGGCCTGGCCTGGACGACGGTGGCCAGCCGGTCTGGCATCGCCGCCCCCGGCATGCCGATCGACGTGGGCTTCGCGCTCGCTGAAGTCCGTTACGTCGAACTGCGCGCGACCCAGCTGGCGCGGCTGGCAGGCGGGCTGTACTACGCCGTCGTCGCCGAGCTCGAGATCCTCACGCCACGCGAAGCCGCCGACACCGTCTACGCTTCGTTCACCGCGCCAGCCGACAACGGTCCGTCGGGGCGGGCCGCCCGCTACGACTTGCGCCTGGGCCTTTGCCCCTACGCCCCGGCCGCCGCGACACCGATCGTTACCTCGTTGCCTGCGCCCGCAGGTACACCCGAGCGTTTCACCGCGGTCGGTGCCGGCAGCGGGCGCCGGTGCGCCGCGGTGGTGAGTACCGACAGCGCCGGCAATACCAGCGCGCTGTCGAACGTGGCCGAGATCGTGGTGCCGTAGCGCTGCTCGCGGCGCCGGCTCGGTGTGGTTCAAGACCCGCAGGCACCCGATGTCACCGGAGATGCTGGTTCCCCGAACCGGTCACTTGATTGTTTGGTTCTTCGGGGTCGGTGCGGGTTTCCCCTTGGCGATCTCAATGTCGCGCTCAGCGTCGGGGATCTGACGTGTCCACGAAAACGGCGTGTGGGTTTGAAACAGGATGTCCTCTTTGTTGTAGCGGGTGCCGAGGGTCGCGAGCGATTTCCAGTGGGTGAGAGCCAGTTCCAGGTGCCGCACGGCGGCGGTTTGCTGCGCGACATCGGCGTTCGCGCGAAACGACGCGAGGGCGACGCCACCGCGGAGCTTCTCGGCGAAATAGCGGCCGAAGGCGGCCCAGCATTCGACGTCGGTCAACTCGGCGTCGAGCGTGGGCGAGATGCGACCGCGACCGCGTATGGAAGCAACCAGGCGCAGAGCTTCGGTGAGGTCGTGGTCAAGCGTGTCGGCAAGTTGCAGCGGCGAGATCCTTCCGGTCTCGATCTTTCCGGCGGCTTTGACGAAGTCGGCGATATTGACGTACTTCGTATCGAGGACGGGATGGCTGATGAAGCTGTTGATGTCGAAGAAACGCAGCGCGGGCCCGCGATCGCTCCAGGCGCTGAACGCTTCGGTGTAAAGGGAGCCGTCGAAACGTCCCTGGTGGAACGATGCGAAACGGAGAGGCGTGCGGCTCGCAAGCGACCAGGCGGCGAGCAAGTCAGTGGCAGAGTTGCCGCCAAAGCGATCGGCGAAGAGCGACTCGAAGGCGGTGTCGGGGGTCGCGGGGTTGTAGAGGAGCCGGCCCCAGAGCGCATACATCAGCCATTGGCGGTCGAAGTCGTAGCGCCATGTCTTCCACGGGCCGTCGAGCGACGTGTAGTCCTTGGCGGGAATGAAGATCTCGGAGCCGAGGATTGCGCCGCCGACGTGGGCAGCGCTGTTGTTGGCGGCGAAATCGCGGATGAACTGCGGGTCGCCCCAGCGCAGAACATGGAAGTCCTCGTTGCGCACGGTCCACACGACTTGGAAATTCTTTGGCGGTGGATTCCAGTAGGCGTCGGAGAGTTTGCCGCCGTGGACGATGAAGAGGTTCGGTGACGAATGGCCGTGGGACCAGTTGAACTTGAACTCGACGTAAATGGGCGAGCGGATGTGGCCGCCAAGGCCCTCGATTTGCTGGCGTGTGAGGCGGTCGTTTTCCTCGCTGGTCGTGCCGCCAGATTTCGTGTCGGCGGACAGCGGTGCGCGGTAGATGAACTTCACCGGGCGCTTCGCGGCCTGTATGCCGGCGAAGTACGCGTCGTCGAGCCACCTGCGGCGCTCGGTCGGAGTCTGGCCGCCCATACGTTCGCCTATGGTGATACCAAGGCCGGTGAGTTCGGGGTATTCGTCGATGGTTTGTTGCACGCACTCGCGCGTGTAGTCCTCGACGATCTTCTCCTTCGTCCCGTCGCCGATGTGGCGCCACTCGAGCGAATAGGTGGCGAGATTGTGCGCGCGCGCGAAGCCGGGAGAGACAAACGTGTTCCAGTTGACAAGGTAGGTCTCGATGCCGCGCTCTTTCGCTAGCGAGAAGATCTTCGTGAACAGCGCGCGGTAAGAGGCGAGTTCGGCGTCGGAAAAACTCTTTGCTTCGGGAAAACTCTTCGGCACGGTCAGGTAGTGGAAGGGATGAAGGCTCCACAGCGTGAGCGTGTTGAAGCGGTTGCTGGCCATCATGTCGAGGAACGCCTCCCAGAACTTCGGGTCGCGGCATGCATCCTGATGCTGCTCGATCGACTGGCCGGTGCGGTAAGCGGCGAACGGGAGGTTGAACTTGATGGCGCGGAACGGTAGGCGGGCCTTCTCGGTGCGTGATGGAATCCGCGCTAGCGACACGCCGCGGCGCACCTGCTCGGTGACGTCTAGCAATCCATACATCGCGCCACGCGCGTCGCCGCCGGCGATGACCAGCGTCGCGCCCTCGTGCGAAAGCGCGAAGCCCTCGGCGCCGAGCGCGGTGGAGTTGGTGCTGACGCGTACCGGAAGCCGGCTTGCGGCCATGTGGGCGGCGCCAGCGAGTTTTCCCAGCCCATAGTCAACCGGGGTGCCGGCTCGCGCCGTGAGCGGCACCGCAAGAAGCGCAAGAGTCAAAACCGATCGCAACGGCGTCGCGGTGATCATGGAAGTCGGATCTCCTGCGCCGTGCGCGTGGGTGTTCTTGAGGCGCGCGGCTGTGCCGCTCTACTTCTTGGCGCCGCCCGGAGGCGTCGTGGTCGTGGTCGTGGTCGTGGTCTGGTCGGCCTTCTTCTTGGCCTCGGTCTTTCCCATGAAGCTGCCGTCGCCTGCCAGCGTCAGCTCAAGGGTCCGGTCCTTGGTCTCGGCGGTCATCTGGTAAGAAACCTCCGCGTCCTTGGTGAGCTTCGCCGCGGTCAGGATGGGGGACTTGCCCAGCTCTTTCTTGGCCGCCTTCTCGATGAGCTTCGGCACCCCGGCCGGGCCAATGTCTTCCTTCTCGCGCCGTTGAATCAGCATTCCGTTCTCGGCCACCTTGACTTTGATGTTCTTCTTGCCGACGTCGGCCCCGGCGCCGTATTCCATCTTGCCGTCCTTGTCGGGTTTCTTGCTCAACTTGTCCATGATCGGCAGCGCGCCGATCTCCTTCTGGATCGTGGCCTTCACGGCCGGTGGGAACTGATCCCAGGTCACTGCCGGCTTGGGAGCCATGGCGGCCGGGGCTGCAGGCACGGGGGCCGCCTGCGCGCTTGCCACCAGGGCGAGAGTGAAAAGAACCGACGAAATAGCAACGGTACGTAGAGCACGCATGGTTATCTCCTGTTCGGCGACAAGTCGCCCTTTTCAAAGGTTTGGTCCGCCGCAAATACCACGGCGGCCGCCCGAACGTTGACGAGCATCTCGGATACGACTGATCGCGATTCTTGGCAAGCCCTACTTGCTCCCGATGGCGTCGCCAGAAAGCGCCGATCGAAACGTGAGTCAGCATACGTACGGAAAACGCATCGTTCGCGTCCTGCCGCGAGGTGCCTGCAGTTCAGCGCGCTGCCTCACCGGGGTGAAACGCCAAGGAGCTGCCCCAGGCCGCCTCGCACTCTCGCTCCTGCTGTCGAGGTCAGGTGGGCGTTACCGGTCGAAATGTGCCGGTGGGGGGGCGCTTGTGCGCAGCAAGCGCTGCCGATCGGTGGTCGACGGGAAGCACCGTCACGATGGCGCCGGAGTCTTGCGTGGCACCCCCGGTGTTTCGGGCCGTCGTGGTGCGAATGGCGGCGACCACGCTTTCGACGCGTTCGCGGGAACATCCGACTTCTAGGCGCACCCGGGCCTTCGGCATGGTAGCGCCAATCCCTCGGTAAGAGATCGCCTGGCCCCCGTCTCGATCGAAGCCCAGGGCGTGCGACACGGTGATGTCCGCCAGGTCGATCGAGCGCAAGCGTTCTCGAACCGCATCGAGGTGCTCCGGTGCAATGACAGCAATGATCCAGCACCCGGCATCTTCATTCGAACCCATGTCTGCCTCCTCTTGTTGTCATCGCCCACCAGCGGGCGGTGTCGGGGTACAACGGGCAGCGCGCTAAAAATTCCCGCCGCGCCGGCGAAGCAGCAGCACGACGCCGGCCAGCAGCGCGATTCCTGACCCGGGCGGGGGCTTGTGGTTTCCAACGCCACAGCTGCATCCACCGGTCGCACTGGACGCTGGGCTGTGGCCCGCAGCGGCGGCGTTTTCGGGCGGTGCTCGCGTGAAAAATCCCACTTCCACCACGGACTGCTCGATAGATCCGCCCTCGACTTGGGGCCTTCTGCTCGCAGCCGAGCCCCTACCGGGGCAGTTGGGCGCACTCGGGAGCGGCCAGGGTTTGCTCGTGCAGCTTCGTGAGCAGCTGTTCGAGCGCGCGCAGCCCGGCGGGCACCGTGCCCGGGCCCAGCGTGAAGCCTCGCTTGTCGTCGCGCTCGAACACGAATATCGAGCCGTCGAACGGGCGGGGATCGCTGCCGTGATGGGGGGGCATCGCCTGCGCCAGGGCCTCCTTCACGTCCGGGTGGTCGATGGCCAGCAGTACTTCATTGAGGCCGACTCCCATATCGCTGGGGCAACGCAGGTCGCGCACGCACGATGACGTCATGCCATCGCGGACAGACTCGCGCCGGATCACGTGGTCGCGCCACGGCGCCAGTGTGGCGACCTCGCGATACACGCGCCGCCCGCCATCGCTGAAGTAGCGGTACGTGCGCTCGGTGTAGCAGCGCCAGACGCTGGCCTCGGGGCAGCCCCGCTTGGTGCACGAGATGCTGCCATCGGGGAGGCAGCTGCACGTGTTGCACTTCTCGATGTCGGGCACCGGGCCGACGGCAAAGGTGCGTCCGTTCGACTTGCAAGTGGCGGCCCCACCGTCGCCACCGCCACCGGTGTCCAACGCGGCGACGGGAACGTCCATCGCGCTGGTGCGGGCATCGACGGCGACGTCCATTGTGCTGGTGCGAGCATCGACGGCGACGTCCATAGCGCTGGTGCGGGCATCGACGGCGGCATCGGTCGTGCCGGTGGGGGCATCGGCAGCACGGTCTTCGATCGTTGCGGCGCCGTCTGCCCCGGCGGCGCCGTCGGGCGGGAGCATGAGGGCCTCTTCGTTGCAAGCGAGCGCGGCCAGTGCCAGCGCGGCCGCGACCGCATGAACCATGTTCTTGCCCATAGCGGGCAACCATAGCCGCGGCCGTCCTTGAACAGAAATCTACGCAGCTTCCGCGCGATCTTCCAATGACTCCCGATGGACCTCCGTCGGCCCCGAGATTCCCTGCGACGGGCCGGCCGCCCCCATCGCGTGGGTGCCTGCCTCGATCCCGGCCCATCGCGGCCCACCAGGAGTGGCAGGCCGACGCCACGACCGGCAAGCCGACCACACCAGCGCAGATCGATCAAGCGTTCGCCGCTGTTCAGAGCATGGGGAAGGGCCAGCACGCAAACAAGTACGTCGGCGCGACCACGTTGCGCCTGTCCACGGATGTGGTGCGCGATCTACCCGGACCGACGCCCACGCGCCGCTCAAAGTGATCCGCACACTGAGCCCGACCAAGTGAAGGGGTAGGGCAGGGCGCGCTGCCCGATGTTCTCAAGACATGATGCCCGGCACCGGCCCGCAGTCGGGGCGGCTGCCGAAGCCGGCGGCGTTCACGCCCATGAGCCCCAGCAGCGAGGTGGCGACGCGGTGGTTGGATTGCACGCCGACGTCGACGACTCGCCCAGGTTGCTTGAGACGGCCGCCCGCGCGGCCGAGCAACACGACAGGAATGTTCTCGAGGCCATGGAAGCCGGTGGCGTTCTCGTTCGACCACACGAGAAGCGAGCCATCGAGCACGCTGCCGTCGCCTTCTGGTACCGCCGCCATCGCCCGCGCCAGCCGGGCCACGTACTTTGCGTGCCACAGGTTGATGGTCGTCATGCGCTGGGCCGCGACCGGATCGGCGCCGGTATCCTTGTGAGCCACGTCGGCATGCCAGTCGACGTTGATGCCAAGCCACTTGAACAGCCATTGATTGCCGCCGTAGCCGAACGAAAACGTGACGAAGCGGGTGATATTGCAAATGGTCGCCTGCGCGACCAAATCGATCATGAGGTCCATCAGCACAGGGACGTTGGCTTCGTTGCGCGCGTCGATCGGTTGCCCGGCGATCGCGGGTGACATGCAGCGGGCCCCGGGCGGAGGCGCAATGGTCGCGCCCAGCCGGGCCTCCATTTCGCGTACGGCGGTGGCGTGTAGATCGAGCTTGCGCCGTTCTTCAGGCGGCAGGCGCTCAGCCAGCGCGCCGATGTCGGCGCTGACGAAATCCATCACCGATTTCCGCTGACGCAGCCGGCGCGCGGCCCGAATGGGATCGGCGCTGTCCTGATCGAGCCCACGGAACAGGGCCGCGTAAAGCCGCACCGGATCGGTCTCGGTGGGCACCTGCTTTTGCGCCTGCATGTAGCTGAATGAAGTGCGGTGGCCGTTCTTGGGCCCGATGTCGGCGGCCTGCACGCCACAGTTGAGCGTTGGGTAGGGCACGCGCGGCGCCAGGCGGTCCTTCAGGATCTGATCGATGGACGGACCGCCGCCCCAGCTGTCGGTCGGCGTGCCGACCGAGCGCACGCCGGTCCAGAAACTATGGAAACCGCGATCGTGCTCGTTGCCCGGCCCGTCGGCTTCGAGCTTGACGCCCTTGATGATGGTGGTCCGCGACGCCAGCAGCGGATCATCCAGCAGCGGCGCCAGGATCGGCGAGCGGAAGTCCGCGTCGGGCCAGAACGAAGCTTGGTGGGTGCCGTTGGCTTGCATCAGCAGCACCATGCGCGGCGGCAACTCGGCGGGCGCGGCGAACGCCTGGCGCAGGAAACGCGGCACCAGCAGCGAGGCGCCCGCTGTCTTGAGTAGCTCCCGGCGCGCGAAGCGGCGGCTCACGGTTGCGCCTTTCGGGTTGTGAAGCGGGCCGACGTGGTGAATTGCACCAGCAGATCTGCGATGCCACCGTCGGACCTGAGCCAGTTGTTGAGGTGATCATCGAGCGCGCAACCGTCCCCTTCCTTCACGTCCCGAGCTTCGCTCCAGCGCCACAGGTGATTGACGAAGCACGCGCGGACCATGCGACTGGCCAGCAGCTTGCCGGTCAGCTCGGCCGGGCCGGCGAACGGGCCGTCGACGTCAGTGCCGTTCAGGCGGCCCGACGAGTCGATGGCCGGCCCGCCCTCGTTGGTGCGAAAACGCCCGATGCCATCCATGTGCTCGAAGCCGAAGCCAATGGGATCGATGAGGACGTGGCAGGCCGCGCAGTTGGGCGATCGTGCGTGGTCGTCCTGGTTCTGGCGTGTGGTGCGCACCCGATCGGGCGATGCCAGCGGCGGTATGAACACGCCCGGGGGCGGATCGGGGATGTCCTGACAGAGCAAGCGTCGCAGCACGAATACACCGCGGTCAACCGGGCTCGTGCGCGCCACCGTGGCGTGCACCGCGAGGAACCCGGGCAACGACAGGATTCCGCGGCGGTGGCGTGGGTCGAGCTTCACCAGGGTCGCGCCGCTGCCGACCGGTCCGAGGACATCGCCCTTGTAGATGATCGAGGCCAACAGCGGCGTGACGAACGATTCGCTGGTCCCGAACAGCGCGTCCAGCGTGCCTCCGCCCTCGCCGAGAGCGTGGTCGAGGAAGCGGTCGATTTCCAGCTTCATCTCATCGCGGATGACTGGCGTGAAGTCAGGTGGCGGGAAAAATTCGTTGGACTTGGTCAGACGATCGAGATCTTCGAGGCCGAGCCACGCGATCAGAAAACGCCGCAGATGAACCCGGGCGCGGGGCGTTTCGAGCAGGCGCAGGGCCTCGCTCTTGAGCACGTCGGGGAAGGCGAGCTTGCCGGCATCGGCAAGGTCGAGCAGCCGATCGTCGGGGCGCGCGCCGGTGACCAGGAACGACAGCTGCGAGGCCACTTCGTACGGCGAGAGCGCAACCGGGCCATGGTTCTGGGCTTGCCTGCCCAGTTCGGTTCGGTACAGAAAATGCGGCGACTGCAGGATCGCCTCGGCCATCAACCGGATCCCGGCGGGGTAGCCGTCGGTGGCGGCGGCGTCATCGAACAAGTTTTGCAACCGCGCGGCCTCATCGGCCGAAAGGGGCCGTCCGTAGGCCCGCCGCGCAAACGTGGTGGCGAACGAGCGCGCACAATCGCCGGCCGCCCGTCCTGAACCGCACGGCGCCAGCCGATCCACCGGCAGGGCAGCGGCCACCTGTTCGGCAACGTCGGTGAAGTGCGCGATCACGCCGGCATTCACCGACAACTTGTCGGCGTTGTTGTCGAATCCGCCCGCTCTAGGATCAGGCGGGATCGAGACCAGCAGGGGCACATCGTCGCCAATGAGGTCGCGCATTACGGTCAGGTACTCGGTGATGCTGAGCCGCCGTACGCGCCGCCCGGTGGTGGCCCCACACGACGCAGGTCCAGCGCCGGGCGGCGGTGGCTGCGTGGGCCCGGGCCCGATCGAATCCTTCGCGGTTACGGTGCACGCCTGCAGGGCAACCGCCGCGAGCGCGGCGAGCACGAATCGAGGCACTGCCGTACGTCTCAAGTTAGGACCTCGCTGCCCCCCCCGAATAGCCCCGTTACAACCACCGCCAACCATAGCCTTCGACACCCGAGGCCCGGCCCGAGGCAGGTGGGCCCACGGTGGCGGAAGGCGCACGGGTGCGACGCGAAGGCGCGCTGTCTTGGTCGAAGCGCGCGGCGCGGGCTCCGACCATTGGTGCTGCTAGCGCTTTCAAGAGCGCTGCAAGCCGGTCACATGCAGACGCCCGGGGTGCAGACGGTGCCGCCCATCATCATCATCATGGGGTTAGGATTCTGGGCACCGCACGCCGCGGTATTGAGCGTCACGGGCGCCTGCCCGTTGCATGTGATCGTCGTGACGCCGCCCATAACGCTCAGGGTCGCCACCCCAGCGCCAGCCGGGTTCCGGTAGGTCAACATGACGGCACCCGGGGCGCCACCGATCGGAGCGTTCGCCGTGTAGCAGACTGCCGTCCCCGGCGGTTTGTACGCGGTGATTGTCAGGCCGGGCATGGCACCCATCAACGAAATGCTGGTGACCTGCTTGTAGCCGTTCGCGTAGCACAGGCGCGTGTCGAATCCCATAGTCTGCGACATGCACGCTCCCATCGGCTGGCAGTCCTTGACCAGGTCGCTCAAGCACGAAGGAATGTTGCACGCTCCGGCGCCGCCACCGCCGCCTGCGCCGCCGCTGCCGGCCGTTCCGCCGCGCCCGCCGCTTGCTGCACCACCCGCTCCACCCGGCGCTGCAGCACCACCCACTCCACCCGCCGCCGCGCCGCCCATGCCACCTCGGCCCGCCGTTCCAGGCGATCCGCCCGACCCGCCCGTGACGGCGCCGCCCGCGCCAGTCGCGCCCGCGGTCCCCGCACTGCCGCCGCCCGCAGGGCCCCCGCCGCCTGTGGTACCTGCGGCACCGCCGTCCGAGTCCATACTGGTCGCTGGTAGAGCGCCGCTGTCACCACAACCGACCAACCCAAGCGTCACAGCCAGTCCCGACAGGAAGAACACGTTCGCGATCTTGCTCATGGCGGGCAAGATAACCCAGGTCCAGCCGGCTGCTTTACAAGATTTTTTTTTTGGCGAGAAGTGCCGAACGGACCCACTAAGGGGCGACATGTGTGACACCCAAGCGGTGGCGACATGTCGATAGCGCGGACCACCATGCGAGCAGCCCGTCACGCGAAGGCCTTGGTGATCCCGTGCCTGCTCGCTGCGGCATGCGGTGAGTCGGCGTCGCAGCCGGCGGCCCCTGCGCCGAAGCCCACAGCGGTCGCTTGCCAGAGTGGGGTGGGCGTGGCGCCGGATTTTCTGTCACGCCTGGACTGTAAACCGGACTTCGATGTGCTGGCCTCCGACCCGGTCAACGCCAGTATCCCTGGGGCGCGCGCCGTCAAGGTGGTGGTAGACGGCCGCCTGGGCGACGCCGTCTATTTCCAGAACAGCAAGAAGTATAAGATCCACTATGAATTCGCGTCCGCGCACCTGTCGGGCAATGGCAAGCCGATCGTGCCGGCTCTGATGAAGTTCAACGAGACCGAGTACTACTCGGACAGCCGGCGCTTCATCCTGGGTTCGATCACGTACTACGAGGGGCCCAAGGTGTGGAGCTTCGAGATCGCGCCGTACGACACGGCGGATGACAAGATGATCGCGCGGGCGTACGACGCCATCGTGAAGGCGACCTTCTTCGGCAAGCAGTTGTTCTTTCATCCGACTTCGGTGTCGGTGGAACGAGTGGTCCCGGCGCTGCCGGCACGAATCAAGATCAAGACCACGGCCGAACTGTTCGCAGAAATCGACTACCAGCCGCTCAACCTGGCCACCGCGATCGGCAAGCTACGCTTGATCTCGGCCGACGAACTGCAGACGGCCTACGTCAACTACCGCGATATCGTGGTGCTCGACCGCACGCCCAATGACATCTCGGTGGTGAGCGGCATCATCACCGAAGAGTTCCAGACCCCGTTGTCGCACATCAATGTGCTGTCGCAGAACCGGCGCACGCCGAACATGGGCCTGCGCAACGCCACCCAGAATCCGAAGCTCAAGCTGCTCGAAGGCAAGTGGGTGCGTCTGGTGGTGGGGGCGTTCGACTGGACCGCCGAGGAGGCGACCATGGCCGACGCGGATGCGTGGTGGGAAGGTCACAAGCCGCAGCCGGTGCAGTTGCCGGTGGTAGATCTCGCGGCCAGGGAAATCCGCGACGTTGGGGATCTGGTTGCGGATCGCATGCCCCTGCGCGACGCCATCAAGGCCGCGATCCCTGCCTATGGCGGCAAGGCCGCGCACTACTCGATCCTGGCCCGCACCGCCGGCGTGCCCACGCCCAAGGCGTTCGCGGTGCCTGCGTACTACTACGTCGACTTCATGGAGAAGAACGGTCTTTATCGCCGGATCGACGAATTGCTTGCCGATCCTGAATTCCGCGACCAGCCCGCCATACGCGATGGGCGTCTCAAGGATTTTCGCGAGCAGATCAAGCTGGCGCCGGTGGACGAAGGGTTCCAGAAGCTTTTGCGGGCCAAGCTGGATGCGGATTTTCCCGGCGCCATGGCGATGCGTTTTCGCACCAGCACCAACAGCGAGGATCTCGACGGCTTTCCGTGCGCCGGTTGCTACGAGTCACATACCGGACGTCCAGCTGACTGGGATAGCGTCCTCACCGCCATTCGCAAGGCGTGGTCGAGTATCTGGCTGTTTCGCACGTTCGAGGAGCGCGCGTACCACAGCATCGATCACAAATCGGTGGTGATGGCGCTGCTGGTGCATCGCAATTTTCCCGACGAGGAGGCCAACGGGGTCGCGTTGACCGCCAACCCGTTCGATCCGTCGGGTTCGGAACCGGGCGTGTACGTCAACGTGCAGAAGGGCGGCGACGCCGAGGTCGTGCATCCGCCAGCCGGCGTCACCAGCGACGAATTCATCTACGGGTTCAGGCTGCCCGGCCAGCCACTGACCTACATATCGCGATCGAGCCTGGTCGAGGCCGGTGGCAGCGTGTTGTCGCGAACGCAGATCTTCAAGCTGGGCAGCGCGCTCGACGCCATCCACAAACGGTTTTCTCCCGCATACGGGCCGGAAGCGGGCAACCGCGGTTGGTACGCGATGGACGTCGAGTTCAAGTTCGACGGCGAGCCGGGTCAAGAGCCGGAGCTGTTCATCAAGCAGGCCCGGCCGCATCCGGGGCGAGGCAAGTGATGACGAGCGGGTGGTCGAAATATTTCGCGAGCGGTCTCGCCGTCCTTGCGCTTGCGACGGTAACTAGCGGGTGCTCGTCCCCGGATGACGGTGGCCCGGGCACCGGCGGGGCGGGCGCGGGTGAATACCGCGTATGCAGTTCCGAGACGCGAGTCGGCGAGTTCGTGCTGACGCTGGGGGAGGGCTACACCGGTGTCGAGGGCTCGGTACTCGACGGCGTCGAGATCTTCCGGGTGCCGAGCGAAGTGATGAAGGCGGGCTCGTGTCGGATCCTGCAACCGCCCGCGCCCGTGCCACCCTGCAATCCCGAGTGCAGCCTGGCGCAGGTCTGCACCAAGACCGGCTGCGCGGCGAAGCCGCAGCGCCGCGACGCCGGCAAGGTCACGATCACCGGCCTCAAGGTGCCGTTCACGGCAGTGAACATGGGCAACGTCTACGCCAACCCACCGATCCCCCCGCTGCCACACCCGGGCTTCTCGGAGGGTGCGAGCATCGTCTTGCAAGCAGCCGGTGGCGACGCGGGCTACGGCCCCTTCACGCTGAAGGGATTCGGCGTCGCCGCGCTGAAGACCGCGAAGGAGCCCCTGCTGGTCGAGAGTGGCAAGGCGGCCAAGCTGACCTGGACCGCGCCGGCCGGGCCGGGCCCGGCGCGCGTGCACGTGGTGTTCTCGGTCAATGGGCACGGCAGGACCGATACGTGGCTCGATTGCGTGGCCCCCGACACCGGATCGTTCGAGATCCCCGCGACGCTCATGACGGCACTGTTCAAGTACGGGGTTTCGGGCTTCCCGCGCGCTACGCTCACTCGCCAATCGGCGGATACCGCCATGGTCAAATCCGGCTGCGTGCACTTCCGGGTCGAGTCCGAGATTTCGCGCGAGCTGGTGGTCCCCGGACTCATCTCTTGCCACGACGACAGCGAGTGTCCGAAGGGCAAGACCTGCGCCGATGATCTCAGTTGCCAGTAGTCGTTCCGCGAACGCCCGGAGGTGCAACATGCGAAATAGACATCTTGATTTGGTTTTGGCCGGCAGCTTGGCCCTCTCGGTGGTAGCCGCGTGTTCCAGCAACCCGCCCGCGCCGGAGGGCAGCGACAGCGGTGGATCGAACGGCACCGGGTCGGGCGGGGCTCCGATGGCGGGCGGTCCTGGCGGCGGCATGGCCGGCACCACGGGCGGTCGCGGCGGCACCCCGGGAACCGGTGGCGGTCAAGCCACGGGCGGCTCGACCGGTAGCACCGGTGGCAGCACGGGCGGTGGCACCGGTGGCATGACCGGCGGGGGCGGTAGCGGGGGCACAGCGGGACGCGGTGGCACCGGTGGTGCGGCAAGCGGCGGCACCGGCGGAGCGGGCGCCGGCGGAATGCGCGACGCGGGTCCCACGGATGCGGCGCCGCCGGACGCAGTTCAGGGTGACGGTGCGAACCTCGCCAGGTTCAGTTTCTTCTACACCAGCCTCGACGCGATGCTGCGTCTGTCGAATACCAAGGCGGGTCTGGGCGGCGGCTTCGGTGGGGACTTGCGCTTCGGCGAGGCGACCGGGCTCGAAGGCGCCGACAAGATCTGCCAGACCATCGCCGCCGGCGTCGGCTTTGGCGCCAAGAAATGGAAAGCCTTCCTGAGCGCAACCAAGGGTCCCGACGGCAAGGTGGTCAACGCCATCGATCGGATTGGTGAGGGCCCCTGGTACGACCGCAACGGCCGACTCATCGCCATGAACCGGACCGGGCTTTTGACCGGCGACCGCCCGATGGGCGATGCCCAGGCGGTCAACGACTTGCCCGACGAGACCGGCCAGGGCACGAAGCGCCTCGGCGACACCCACGACGTCATCACGGGATCCAACCGGATGGGCACCCTATACAGCACCAACGCGGCCGCTACCTGTCAGGACTGGACCAGCGTTGTCGGCAAGGGGCCGGTCATGTGCGGGCACGCATGGCCGGCTTTCAGCGGCATGCACTGGATCCAGGCGCACGGCGAGCCCAGCTGCCAAGCGGGCACGAACCTTGTCCAGATGGGCAGCGGCAACGGATCGAGCATCGGTGCCGGCGGCGGGTGGGGCGGCTTCTACTGTTTCGCGCTTCAGCCCTGATGCGTTCTGGTAGGTGTCTACCAGTTCAAGCTCAATATCTGGGCATGCCGAACTGAACCGACGGGACGCTGCCGGGGCGGTGGGGGTGACGTAGACTGCTCGGCCCATGGCGAAGAACCGGGCAGCGGCCAATGTCGAGCGTTTTTCTCGAAACATCATTCGCGTGGGCGGCAGTCACGGCTACCTGCGGGACTTCTACGCGGCGTTGCTGGGTGCTTCCTGGTGGGCGCTGGTGTTGTTCTTCGTGGTCGCCTACGTGACGGTCAATGCGGCGTTCGCCGGTGTGTACCTGCTGGTGGGCGACGCCATCAGCAACGCGCGGCCGGGCTCGTTCGAGGACGCCTTCGCGTTCTCGGTGCAGACGCTGTCGACGGTCGGTTACGGCGGCCTAACGCCCCAGCGGCCAGTTGGCAACTTCATCGTGACGATCGAGGTGTTCGTCGGAATCCTGCTTGCCGCAATGGCGACCGGCATCGTGTTCAACAAGTTCGCGCGTCCCAGCCCGGGAATGGTGCTTGCGAGCCGCGCCGTGATCGGGCCGCGCAATGGTCAAAGTTGCCTGATGATCCGGCTGGCGAATTCGCGCGGGGGCGACATCGTCGAGGCTTCGATCCGGCTGACCGCCACGGTGCCCGATACCACGACCGAGGGTCAGCGCATGCGCCGCTTGCGCGACCTCAAGGTCGAGCGATCGACGACGCCGAATTTGCTGCTGTCCTGGCTGGTCATTCACCCCATCGACCAGGACAGCCCACTATGGGGGCTGTCCGCCGAGGCGATGGCAACGTCGGACGTGCGCATCTTCGCCAGCGTCACCGGTATCGACGGCACCTTCATGCAGACCGTGTACGCCTTCGCGACCTACACCAAGGACGACATCGTGTGTGACGCCCACTACGTTGACGTGATCAGCGGTCTGCCCGACGGTCGCATCGTCATCGACCTGGGCAAGCTCGATGCCACGGTACCGGTGGCGGCTGCGAAGGCGACTGTCTAGCGCTATAGCGCTAGACAGACTGCCGGGACGTGTCCCGCGCCGTTCAGCACACGCGGTCGCGGCCATCGGTCTTGGCCCGGTACAGGCGTTCGTCGGCCCGGGACAGCGTCGCTACGATCGCTTCGTCGATCTGCCACTGGGCCACGCCCGCAGACAACGTCACGGCAGCGGCGCCCGCCACCGCCAACCGCGCCACTTCGCTGCGCACGCGCTCGGCCAGCAGGCGCGCGCCTTCAAGGCCGGTGTCGGGCAGCATCGCGAGCAGCTCGTCACCGCCCCAGCGGACGCCCAGATCGGATGCGCGCAGGCAGTTCCTCAGGGTCTCCGCAATCGCCTCCAGCACGCGATCGCCGGTGGAGTGCCCGAAGCGATCGTTGACCTGCTTGAAGTGATCGATGTCGAACAGGACGAACGACAGCGGCGTGTGCGTGCGCGCGGCGCGAGCCAGCTCGCGGCCCGAAGCCTCCACGAAGCCACGCCGATTGGCCAGCCCAGTCATCGGATCGCTGTGCGCCGCCAGCCGTAGCGACTCCTCCAGCCGGTGTCGCTCGCTGACGTCCTCGGCGATGGTCATGAAGCCCTCGACCTCCCCGGAAGCATCCAGCAAAGGGCCGATGGCCAGATCGATGGGAATGGTCGTGCCATCCTTGCGGTGACGTCGGCGCTGCACCATCTGCGGCTCGCGGGTGGCGACGATCTTCCGCGCGAAATCGGCGTACTCGTCGCGATCCTCCGGCCCCACGGTGGGGAGAAAGTGCCCGATCGCCTCGTGTGCCGTGAAGCCGAAGATGCGCTCGGACGCCCGGTTCCAGGATGTCACCGTACCGTCCAGGGCCAGCGTGAATATCGCCAGCGGCGCCTGGTCGAGCAGATTCTGTAGCTGGGCGGTCGTGCGGCGGTTGCGCTCGGCGAGCATGATGGCTTTTTGCCGCGTGAACCGCAGCTCGAGCTCGTCCATGGCCAGCGCGCTCAGGGTCTCGAGCAGCGCGACTTGATCGGCGCTGAAGCTGCGCGGCCTTCGATCGATGGCACACAGGGTTCCGAGCTTCTGGCCATCCGGCGTGCGCAACGGCGCACCCAGATACGCGCGAATGTTCGGATCGCCGGTCACCAGGGGATTGTCAGAGAAGCGCGGGTCAGCCAGGGCGTCAGGCACCATCATGACGGCGTCGCCCAGGATCGCGTGCGAGCAGAACGCCACCTCCCGCGGGGTTTCGTGTGCCGACAACCCAACGCGAGATTTGAACCACTGGCGCTGCTCATCGACCAGACTGATGAGCGCGATAGGTACGTCCAGCAACTTCGCGCACAGCTCGGTCAGGCGATCGAATGGGCGCTCGGCCGGGGTGTCGAGCACCTGGTAGCGCTGTAGCGCCGCCAGCCGGACGGCCTCATCAGCAGGAAGAGCAGCCGGCTTCACCTGAGGGTTTTAGCAACATCGACCGCCAGGTGAAAAGAGACCGTTCGCGCAAAGCGGACGCTAGGATGTCGCTGTGATCCCGCTTGTGCTCGCACTCCTCGCCGTCGCACCTGCTCGCAACGCGCGCACCGCGCCCGAGGCCAAGCCATCGGCGCGCGCGGTCGCATCGGCGCGTGCGGCGATCGCTGATCTGGTCACGCGGCGGCCGCGTGTGATGGCGTTCGGCGAGCTTCACCAGACGGCGGCGACGGCGCGCGTGCCGTCGTCGCTCAAGCACTTCACCGAGGAACTTTTCGACGCTATTGCGCCGCGCGCGTCGGACATTGTGGTCGAGACCTGGGTGACCCAGGGCAAGTGTGGCAAGACCGAGGCTGCCGTGGTCAAGAACGTGCAGAAGACCACGCAGCGCCCGGCCGAGACCGAGGACGAGGTGGTGGCCCTGCTCGAGCGCGCCAAGGCCGCGGGAGTGAAGCCGCACATGCTGGACCTGTCGTGCAAGGAGTACGACTCGATCTATCTGGGCAAGGGCGGCGTGAACTACGAGAACTTGTTGCGCTTGACCTCCGAGAAACTGGAGGCCGCGATCCGCGAGGTGCTGGTGGCACCCGGCGCGCGCGACGACAACCGTGCCATCGTTGTCTATGGTGGCGCGCTTCACAACGATCTGTTCCCGCGCGCCGAGCTGGCGCCGTTCACCTTCGGCGAGAACATCTCGAACACCGTGGGCGGCCGCTACCTCGAGATCGACCTCTACGTGCCCGAGTACATCGACAAGCAGAAGAGCTTGCGCGCCGAGCCCTGGTACGCGCCGTACCAGCGGGCGGCGCGGCCTGGCAAGGCCACGCTCATCGAGCGCAGTCTCGAGTCGTACGTCATCGTGTTTCCGCGGGCCCAGAAGGCCACCAAGGTCCGCCCGAAAGCGCAGCGCCGCTAGGCCGCCACGCCGGTGAGTGCCGCTCTGGCCGAGAGCTGCTACCGTATCGGACGTGGCGCGGAGGTCTCCCCTGGCAGCGGCGGCCTGGCTACGTTCTTGCGCGGTGCTGCCCGGTATCGTGACGCTGACCCTGGTCGCCTACGCGAGTTCGGGCTGCCTCGCCAACCACTACCGGATCGATCGTACCGAGCTGGAGCGCTTGACCACGCTGCCGCCCGCGTCCCGCGGTGCCGGGGTGCGCGTGGTGCAGGCGCTCGGCAGCAACCGGGAACCAGGTCTGTACCACCGCCCACCGCCACCGCCACCGTCGCCGTCGCCCCTGCCGCAGGCTGACACCCGCGTGAGCGTCGAGGTGGACGTCGACATCGCCGGCCCGTTCTTGCGTGGCACAAGCCGAAGGAGCCGCGAGATGATCCGGACGGCGCCGACCCGCACCCGGTCGGGCCATGTCTCGGGTTGGGGTGGCGATATCGGCAACGTCGGACCCAGTTCAGGCGGAGGCGGAAACAACGACGCGATGGTCGTTGTGGCTGTGCTGCTCATCGCGGTCGCGCTGTTTGCGGTCGCGGGGCTGGCGGTGTCGGAGGGTCTGCGCTTCGAAGGCGAGGTCGCGGTGCCGCCCTATCAGCCGATTCACCTGGAGAACCAGGCGGGGCTCGAACGAGTGGTGTCCCTGTGGGATCTGCAGCTGGGCGATCTGGATCCAGCGGTGAGCGCCACCATGATCGAGGGCGAGGCGCAGCCCGGTCCAGCGTATCTGGTACGCGCCCCTCTCGATCGGCGCGGCGCCACATTCAAGGTCGACATCGGAGGTCTGTCCACTGTGCTCGACGACTGGACCATCACCGGGGTCGCCTCGAACATTCAGCTTGGATACTTCTTCCACCAGCGCTACGGCCTGCTCGCCAATCTCTCACTCGGACTTGCGTCCGATCCGTTCGACAAGCCGCTGGCGCGACACTCTCTTGGCATCGAGGCGCAGGGATTTCCGGTCGACTTCGGTCGCTTGCACCTGGGTGCCTACCTGGGTGGTGGGCGGCTTCTCAGCACCGACGCCAACGACAACTTCGTGACTGGTCCCAGCTTCGGTGCTGGCGCTCTGGTCGAGGTGGCGCTGACAACGCGGCTGGCCTTGATGGTCCGCGGCGGCTGGACGTTCGCCGGGATATCGGGCCACAACTGGTTCCGGACCGGTACCGTCACCGCTGGGCTGGCGATCTACTGAGCCTCGTCGCGCCCTGACCCATTCGGCACGAACCGGCGACGGCGTTCAATTCAAGCAGGCCTTCGGGCGCCCAGCGGATGGCGCGCCCACGAAAGCGGGATGTTCCCGTTGATCCAGCGGGGTGCCCGTGGTCTTCTCCACGGGTGTTGGGTGCTCGCCCTGGTAGTTGGGTTTCAGTCTTGGGCGTGGTCTTGAGCGTCCTCGGGGCGCTAGCCTGTGACGGCGACCCGACCCCAACCAAGGTCATCCCGCTTGGCCTGCGGCCGATCGTCACCGGTGAAGCACACCTGGCCGGGTTTGCAGCCGGGGCCTGCAGCCGGGGACAACCAGCTTCGGGCGACGGCCATCGCTATTGCGCCTTCTATCGCATCGCCCCCGGCGATACATCCCGCACCGAGTTGTGGGTCGTGGACGTGTCGGCGGCTTTGTCCGGTAGTCCGGCGCCCTGCGATGGCACCAGCTCCGGGTGTTTGCTCCTGACCGATCACCTCTTCACCGGGGTGAAGCTCGAGAGCTTGTCGCACCCCGAAGCGCACCGATTCGAGGGGGATACGCTGCTGTATCTGGCCGACCCAAACCCCGCCTCCGCGCAGCTCGATCGCTTTGAGGGTCGTGTTTGGGCCTGGCGGCCGGGTTGGAAGCGTCCGCGCGCCCTCACCACCGACCGGGGCGTCCACTGCCGGGCGAGCGAATCAGCCGCTGTCGCCTACTGCGTGGACGGCGTCACCGATCGGCCGCAGGCGGAGTTCGACCTGCGGGCCGGCCGCCTTGACGAAGCCAACGACGAGCCCCTTGCCGTCGTCGAGCGCCTGCGCGCGATCGTGCAGGGCAACCTGGCGTGGTCCGCAGCCTTCACACCCGCGGGCGACGCTTTCGTGTATTCAAGTTGGCCGGACGGCGCGGCCGCCCAGGCGTTGCGCGTGTTGCCCCTCAACGGCGGCCGGATCTCTGCAACCGAGGCACGGACGGTCATCAGCAGCGGACGGCATTTCACGCTGTCGCCCGATGGGCGCGCGGTCTACTTCCAGCGTGGCGGCGATCGTGGACAAGAGCGCGGCGATCTTTGGGCCGCGGATTTTCCGAGTGGTCAGGGCGAGGGTGAGTTGGCCAAGGGGGTCTTTTCCTTCACCGCGCTCGGTCGCAGCGCCGGACTTGACCTGGGCGTCCTGTACTTGACCGAGATGGGCGGGCTTGAAGGCGTGCTGAGCGTGCTGCGCGACCGTCGCCGGCCCGACAGCGCGCAGATCCTGTCGCACGATGCTCACTTCTGGTACCCGTCGGCGGACGCCAACTTTACCTACGTTCTAGAGGTCACCCAAAACGACGAGCGCGGCATCCTGGCCGACAACCGCACTGGCACCAGTTGCCGGTTGGGCAGTCGGGGCGACGTGCCCGTCTACAACCCCGATTTCCTGCCCGCGCTGCGTGCTGTGTTGTGGACCGAGCCCGATCCTGGCAACCAGGACAACGACCTGTCGTTCCTCGGCACGCCCGAAGACTGCGGAGGCGTGCGTCCGCTTGGGCCTGGCATCGAGCAGGTGTTGCCTGCCGGCCGCAGCGGGGTTTTCTACCTGTCGCGCGCCCGCAAGGACGACAAAGCGCCCACCACCTTGTTTCATGTACCTGTATTGGCCGACGGACCGCTGCGCGGGCAGGGCACCGCGATTGTCACGGATCTCGACATCGACAACCTGACGAGACTTGATTGGTCGAACGGATTGCCCGAGGCGTTGGTGCTGGGTACGCGTGCGGGGGCCGCACAGGGGCAGGGCCTGTTCGTGTTCGGGCCGTTGCAGCCCTGAGGGCTCC
>JANPCZ010000268.1:0-3141 GCA_031431215.1 Myxococcales bacterium | reverse complement strand
GAATCCGCCACGTCGGCGATGACCCGCGAAAGGTAGTCGCGCAACGGCGCCAGATCCCGCGCGCGCGCCAGCAGCCCGGGAGCGGCCAACGTTTCGATGACCAGCGCGGCGGCGCCGAAGCGCAGCTCGCGATCCTCGGCGTCTTGCCATGCCATTGCTCGCTCTATCAACGTGTCGACCATCCCCTCGCGTGCCGCCAGCGTCGCCAGGGCGCCTAGCACGCCCAAACGCACGGGCGCTCGCTCGTCGGCGGCAAGGTCAGCCAGCGCGGCCCACGCCACCTCGACGTCGCGCCCGCCACGCAACCGCCCGACCCAGCCGTAGGCGGCAGCGATGGGCAAGAACACCCGCGCGGTGTCGGGCGCCGCATCGTCGGCAGCCAGGCTTTGCAGCAGCGCCGCAGCGCCAGCGTTGGCGCCCATCATTTCGGCCCCGAACGCCGCGGCCAGCTTGAGGTTGGGAACGACCTGCAGCGCGCCGCCATGCCGGGCGAGCAAGTCCTCAAGACGAGCCGGGCGCCTGGCCAGAGCTTCGTCCAGCGCCGTGCGCAGAGCGTCGCTTTGAAATCCTTCTTCGTGCGCTGGTGCCATGGGGGCCGGTCCTCAGGCCGTGCGGCTGTTTTCGACCGACTGAAAGTAATCCACGAACGGTCCCAGCTTGTCGAGCACGTCTGCCGTGGCGCGATCGAGCCGAGCGACGATCTCGGACGCCAGGGGCCGCTCGATGGCACGCACGTTGTCGCGCAGCTGCTCGACGTTGCGGCAGCCGGCCAACGTGCATGTCACGCCCGGTCGCGCCGCCGACCACGCCAGCGCCAGACTTGCGCGGGTCATACCGATCTCGTCGGCCACGGCGCCGATCTCCTGCAGCGCCGCCCAGGTCTCCGCCTCGATGCCTGGCCCGCCATGGCGTGACCCTGCCCGCTTGCCCGAGAAGTGCCGGGTGCGCGTGCGCACCGCCGGGATGTCATCGAGCGACGCGAATTTCCCCGACAGCAGCCCCTGCAGAAGCGCCATGTAGCCGATGACGCCGATGCCCGCGCGCTGGCAGGCCGGCAGGATCTCGATCTCGATGCCGCGCGAGAGCAGGCTGTAGGCCAGCTGGTTGGCCGCGACCGGCACCCCAACGGCGGCCAGTTCGGCCAGTTGCTGCGGGCCGAAGTTGCTGACCCCGATATGGCGGATCTTGCCCTCGGCGCGCAGCGCGGCCAGCGTCGCCAGCGCCTCGGGCAGGCGCGGTGGATTGGCCACGATCTTGGGATCGGCCGTGTAGTGCCGGAACGCGCTCGGATTGAGCGGCCAGTGAATCATGTACAGATCGATGTAGTCGGTGCGCAGGCGACGCAGGCTGGCCTCGCACGATGCACGTAGGGCGTCCGGGTAGCAGTGGTCGGGGCTGACCTTGGTGCCGACGATGGCGCGCGTCCGGCGGCCCGCGAGCGCAGCGCCCAGGGCCGACTCACTACCGCCGTTGTTGTAGACCTCGGCGGTATCAAGGTAGCTGACGCCGAGATCCAGCGCTTCACCGACGACTGCGTCCACGTCCTTCTGACTCTGCGGTCCCCAGTAGTCACCACCGCCGAAGGCCCAGCAGCCGATGCCCAGCGCGGGCAATTCGAGGCCAGAGCTTCCACAAGCTCGCAGCGGGATCTGGGCCGAGGTCATGGGCGGACCCTATCACGCGATGCCCAGCTATTTCGTGGCCGGCACGTGGGCGTCAATCGGGCGGGCAGCGGTCGAGCGACGCGATCCAGTCCCGCACCACATCAGCGCCGGGATCGCGCTCGTTGCTGCCAAACGGCGGCATGCGGTCGAGGCCGTGGCTGCGCAGTCGACGCCAGAGCGCCGACACCTCGGGGCGACCCGGCGCCACACGGGGCGCAGTCTCCCAGTATTGCGTCGCGACCCGACAGGTCCTGGTCTGCGCCAGCGAGCGGTCGAAGCGCAGATCCAGCGTGAGCGGCGGTGGTGACCAGCCGCCCGGTCGATGGCAATGGGCACAGTTGGCGTGCAGGTAGCTGCGCGCACGCTGTTCCAGCGACGCGCGCGGGTCGCCGGGATCCACGATGCGATGAACGGCCGCAGGCTGAAGGCGCGCCTTTGCATCCAGGACACCCCGCGCCTGCAGGGCGACGAGCTGATTCGACTCGCGGCCCGCGACCCGAACCATTCGGTCGAGTTGCTCGATCGTCGGCCCCAGCACCTGACTTGCCGATTCGCTGTGGCAGTAGCGGCACTCGTTGGCGCTCGGGTACCCGTACACCTGCTCGCGCAGGGCGCCCGGCGCGCCGACTTCCAGCGTGACATCAAGGTGGCGGTCAAGCAGGACCCCGTCGGTCCCGGCGTCGTTCCAGCGGTAGGTCGCGAACTCCCAGCCGCTGGCACCTCGACGCATCAGCCGCGTCTCGACCGGGCGCTCGGCCGCAACGCCCGCGGTCGCGAACACCAAGCGGAACTCTTTCATCAGGACCGCCCCGCGCGGCAGATCGAGGCTACCGTCTGCCGCCACCGACGCTGTCTGCCCGGCCGGGACGCTCATGTAGCGCCGCTTGATGGCGCCGTCAGTCCACAGGGGGGCGTTGATCTCGTAGGGCACGAACTCGGCCGCCGGCCTCTGGTGGCGCAGGTCCGCGTAGCAGCCTGTTGCCACCAGCGTCGGCGGGAAGTTGCCCGCGCGCAGGCAGGTCGCCCCTGGTTGGGTGCCGGCTGCGGCGACCGAGGCGCCGAGAACGATTGCGACCGAAATCACGTGAGACTTCAGGAAGGCTGCAATCTTCATTCCGCGCAAGCGAAGGCTTCGCCGCCCTGATTCGCGAAATCGGTGCGTATTGTGGGCGGAGCCACGAAGATTACGCGTCACCGCTTGGGAAGCATGCCAAGCAGATACGCGGGCCGCAGGGGCTCAACCTGCAGTCGCCCGCGCGACCAGGACCTGGACCCCGACCTCGGTCACGAGATCGTCGGGGCCGAGGTCCCCGGGCTTGCCGTCAGCGATGTCGCCGGGATTCGCGGCGCGACCGATGGCGACAGCGGGCGGCGCCAGGCCGGTCACGCCCCACCCAGCGTAGCGGGCGATGAAACCCACCCCCCGCGCCCCGCGCGCGGCGCGCGGGGGCCGCCGGCGCGCCGGCCCGTGCTGCCC
>JANPCZ010000267.1:0-2980 GCA_031431215.1 Myxococcales bacterium | reverse complement strand
CGCTAACCGAGTTCAAGCGCTTCTCAAGATCCGAGACCCGCGCCTCGATGATCTCGATTCGCTTCAGGGTTACCTCGTCACTCATGGTCATTGTTTCTCCAAAGAGCAGCCCAACTCTACCTCATTCAGTCGGCCCCGGGCCTATCGTTCCACATCCGGATCGACGGCCGCGCCGACAACGCGGGCCATGGCACGTCCGCTGCGCTTCATCCCGCCCGGCTCGGTCGTGGAAGTCACCATGCGCACCATCCAGGGGCGCTTCCTCTTGCGGCCCAGCGACGAGCTCAACGAGCTGGTGGTCGGTGTGCTCGGGCGCGCGCAGGGGCGTTGCGCAGCGGCGTGCGTGATGTCGAGTACAGCCAGTGCCGAAACGCCGGGAGGCTGATGCCCTCCGCGGCAGTGAACGCTGCCTGCGACATGCCAGGCCTCTCGAACCGCGCCAGGATTTCAGCGGCGTCGCAGCCAGTAGCCGGGCCGCCGCTTCAGATGGGCGACTGCTTCCACGACGATGAAGGTCCCCGTCACGACGAAAATCACCTCATACGGAAAGCGAGACAAGAGGCGACGGCGGTACGGTCGGTTGGGTCGCCAAAGGGGTCATGTCTCTGGTCCGGCCTGGATCTGACGGAACGCTTGCTCGAGGTCCACCAGCAACTCGCGACCCAAGCCCGGTTGCTTCCCTTCGTACCAGGTGATCGCCTCCGCCGCCTCGGCTTCGGCGGAGGGAACAACGTGGAACCCACGCTGGTCGGTCACCGCCCACGCGAAGAGAGAGCAGCGCGCAGGCGACCCTGAACGGCGGCCAGCTCGGTCTCCGATGACAGGCTGGCCGCCTCGGTGGCATGGCGCCGGTCGAGCTCGGCAAGCCATGCTTCGTCCCGGTCGGGGTCGGCGGCGCCATCAAGATGAGCCAGCAACTCTGAGATGATGGCCAGCTGATCCGGCTCGGCGAGATCGAGCACATCATGCAGAAGGTCTTGAGCAGGCCGGGTCATTAGCCTTCACTTTGCCATGCGATTTGCCGGCGGACAATCATCCGTGATCGGGCTCTATCGTCTGGCGCCATGACGCGAGGAGGGCACGGTGCCGGAGATCGCGAAGCGGTTCGGGGTGCACCCGTCGCAGGTGTTCGAGTGGAAGCGGCAGATCATGGCCAACGATCGCGGCGCCGCGATGCCACGGCGGCGGCTTCACGGGCGATCGGGGAATCTCAGGCAGCGCGAAACCTCAAGGCAGCACGCAGCCCCACAGGGTGCAGACAAAGGGGGCGGCGCATTTGGGTAGGTAGTCACAACAAACCTGACCGAGTCCCCCGCACTTCACGCACACCGCCTGGGCACGGTCACGACTTTCTCCGCTGGGCCGGGGATACGTGGTGACCTCCGGATCCAGGCGGGTTCGCCGCTCGCGGTGGGATTTCAGACGTTCCTGGTTCGGGTGGCCGGTGAGTAGAGGCGACTTGTAGACATCGTTGTGAGCGCCATCGCAGCCATCTGGCGCGCCACCGCGACCACGTGGCCGAGCTGCTCGTACTTCGCGCCGTCGCCCAAGCCCCGTGCGCGTACGACGCCAGCCCGGGCGATCCCGCGCCGTCACAGTATGCACCCCTTCGATGCCCACGTCAGCGGGAAGCTCAGCGTCGAGCGGCCGGGCACTGATGCGCGGCTACCGACGATGTTCCCAGGATTCGGGATCTCGGCTGTGATGGGCGACCGCGATAATGGAAACGATCTCGCCGTCGACGCGATACGCGATGGTGTACGGGAATCGAGGGAGGACATAGCGGCGGGAGCCGTTCTTGATCGGCCAGCGGAGGGGACTCTCGACGATGCGAGCTGTCGTTCGCTTGATGAGTCGGTCGAAGCGCTCCGCGACGACGCGATCGTGCTTGACGTAGTAGCGGAGACCTTCGTGAAAATCGGCCTCTGCTTCCTCAAGGAAGCGGAAGGTCGGTTTATCGCTCACCACGCAGGATAGCCTCGGCCCGGGCGAAGACTTCGTCGGCGCCTACAAAGGCGGCATTGCCCGATTCGATCTTACGAAGGCGGCGCTGAATTTCGGCTTCCCAGGCGGGGCTGAGTGCTGCGTCGACGGACTCGTCAATGCTCTCGAGGAGCTCGTTCGCGATGTGTTCGCGCTCGACGGGTTCGAGCTTGAGAGCAGCCTCGACGATCATCTTTGCAGCGGTGGTCATGACGGTTTCAGTGTACCCCGGGTCGCAGCGGCGGGCTTGCGGCATTCGCTGATCCGCGGCGGCCGCGCCGCGCCACCAAGCGGCGCGGTCGTTGCCGGAGGGTGAAGGTCGTCGCGCGGGTCGCCCGACCTGCAACGACCGTGACGTCTCCGCCAAGCACGGGCGAACCATTGCCCATAGGCTTGCCGGACCCGCTGGCTGTGCGAGCCGCAGGACAGCGTAGCCGGCGACAGGGGGGCGGGAGCGGCGGGGGAGCGGCGGCAAGGCTTGCTGGCCAGGGCTACCCGCCGCCCCGGTCACCGAGCGTGGCAAATTGAACGGCGTGTACGTGATGGCCCCGCTCGCCGGGTGGCTGGTCACGTTACCCACCCGATCGTAGCCGAAGGCTATGGGGTCGCCATTGTCGTCCTGCCAAAGGTCGGACGACGTGATGGCGTGCGGGCCCGCGTTGCCGCCCCCATCGTACTTCTGGGCCAGCGATTGCGCGCCCACACCTGACGTCGCCACCCGGTTGCGCAGGTTGCCGCTCTCGTCGTACGTGTACGAGACGTTGAACCCACCCGTCGGTGTCTGCCCCGTCTCCTGGTCGATCTCCGACCACGACGTCAACCGGTCGAGAGCGTCATAGGCGAACGCCTCGCCCAGGTCGGGCCGGAACCGCCGCACCAGGTTGCCGTCGGCTCGGTACTGGTGGCTCAGGCTCTGCCGATTGGTGCCGTCAGCCGCGACGGTCGTGAGGTCCTGTAGAAGCCCGCTCTTCGGGTAATACGTCCGCGACGTCGTGGC
>JANPCZ010000266.1:0-49405 GCA_031431215.1 Myxococcales bacterium | reverse complement strand
TCGACGACGCCACCCTGACCCTGAGCGGGCGCGCCGGCTTGCACGAGCTGGCCGGTGCACTTGCAGTGTCAAGTCTGGACCTCGAGGCGCGTGGCGACGTGAGCGCGCGCCTACTTGAGCAGGTGCTACCCGACACCGTGTCCGAGGCAGCCGGGCGAGCGCGGGTCGAGGCGCACGTGCGCGGTACGCTGGCCGATCCCCAGATCTCGGCGCGGGTGAACTTGGGCGAGATCAAGCTGCGCATGCGTGGCCTCGGCAGGCAGATCGCGATCGAGAGCGGGTCGCTGGAACTCTCGTCTCATGAGCTGCTGCTGAAGGACGTGCGCGTTCGGATCGATGACCAGGGCGTGCTGACCATCGGTGTCGGTGCGGCGGCGCCGGGTCGCGTGGCCATCAAGGCCCTGACACCTGAACTGAAGCTCGGCTCGATCCGTCTGCCGCTGCGGGGCGAGCGCCTGACCTATCGCGTCCCTGACACCATGGAAATCGACGACCTGCGTTTGAGCCTGGAACTAGCGGGGGATCTGGAGGCTGGCCTCGCGCTGGCCGGCGAGGTGGTGGTGGTCTCGGGGCGCTACGTGCAGGATTTCGCGGTTCGTGATCTCGTGATCGCGCCCCGTACCAATGAAGGGCGGGTGCGACCTTTCTACGCCGGCCAGCCTCTGCTGGAAGGCCTGGGGCTTGATCTGCGCGTGCGGACCGTGGGCGACAGCTTCGTGGTGCAGAACAACCTGGCGCCCGAAATGCACATGGTGCTGGACCTGCACGTGGGCGGCACCCTGTCGAACCCGCGCATTGCGGGCGACGTCCGCCCCACCGACGGCCGTTTCCACATTATCGGATTGCGCGGGGACTTTGAGCTGGTCCCCAACGTCAACCACATCACGTTCGTCAGCACCAAGTCGCTGAGCACGGGCGACACCCCCGAGCTGAATCTGGAGGCGCAGAATCTGGTGACCGACTCGAGTGGAAAAGACCACAACGTACGCGTGCGCATTCGCGGACCCATCGGGCAGGCCGCCATCGACCTGACAAGCGACGACGGCCTCGACCGCAACCAGACCATGGTGCTGCTGCTGTCGGGACGTACCACCCAGGACGTCGGCGAGCTTGGCACCCACAACCCGACCCTGGGCGCCAACGTCAGGCTCGGGACGGACATGGTCGGCCAAAGCACCCGTGACATCGTATCGAGCCTGGTCGAACCCTACATCGACGACACCATGCAGATCCTGACCGGACGGCGGATCAACCTTCGCCCCACGGTCGGTGCTGACGGCTTCGAGCTGAAACTGGGCGCGCGGGTCAGCCGCCAGCTCGATGCCCAACTCAGCTACCTACGTGGATTCCAGAATCAGGAGCGCTACCGGGCGGAAGGCAGCGTGTGGCTGATGGACTACCTTACCCTGCGCGGCGTGGGCGAGCGCCTGACGATCTCGCCCCAGCAAGGCATCGTCGAGGATCTGTCGACCGCCCGGCTCGAACTGACGCTCGACTTCCCCCTGCGCTTCTTGCGCCCGTGAGGCCAGGGCTATAGGGCCAAACTGGGCGCCTGGGATATCCTGCGCTGGCTCGTGCCACGGACTCTTGCGACCCTCTTGCCGTGCCTGCTCGGGATCGCTCTCGCTGTCCTGTCACCGGGCCGCGTGTCTGGGCAGCCGGCGGGTGCAGCGGTCATCAACGGGTTCGAGGTGCATGGGGGCATCGATCCACCGGGTCGGATCGAGCAGTTCATTGCGTCGCTGATTCCGACTGACACGCAGCTGGTCGAAGGCAGCGATCCCGACCAGCCTCCGGACACGGTGTCACGCCTGCAGCGTGCTCTCGATCGCGTCGGCTACCACGCTGTGATCGCCGTCGTGCGTGAGGCGGAAGTTCCGGCGCCAGGGGGGCGTCGCGTGCGCCTTGCCATCAACCTGCGGCCTTACGATCGGATTCGCCAGATCTTCGTGACCGGCAACTGGCCGCTGCGCCAGGACGAGATCACTCGTCGCTTGAGCTTTCGGCCGGGCCAGCCCCTGCCCCTCGCCGGCCCGGAACGCGACGCTCGCGTCGAGCAGGAGCGACAAAGCGTCCTCCTCTACCTGCAATCGCAGGGCTACCGCGAGGCCCAGGTTGCCATCGACCTGCACAGCACCAACCGGGTGCCATCGCCCGTCAACCTGCTGGTACGAATGGAGCTTGGCCCCGGGTACCCGCTCGGTGCCGTGACGGTGACCGGCAGTCACGCGTTGCCCCCGACCGAGGTGCAGGACGCTGTTCGTCACAGCGACTGGCGCTGGTTGTGGCTTCGGCCGGCGCCCTTCCGCCTGGCGGTCGTGCGGGAGGATCTTGCAAAGCTGACTCTGCGTCTGCGCGGTCTCGGCTACCCCGGTGCCCGCGTGACCACCTCGGACCCGGAAGGTGGCATCGACCCGTCGCGCAGGAACGTCAAGCTCGACATCGAGGTGCGCGAGAACCGACGGGTGGAGGTCGGGTTCGAGGGCAACCAACGCTTCTCGAACGCGACCTTGCGCGAGCAGGTCACCATCTTCAGCCGCGGCGCCTACGACCAGTACGAGATCGAGTCCAGCGCCGAGTCGCTAACCAGCTACCACCGGGAGCGCGGTCAGATGTTGGCCCACGTCCGCTGGCGCCGGGAGCGCCTGCCCAACGAGACTGATCGCGTGGTCTTCACCATCGACGAGGGGCCCCTGCTCAAGGTCCGCGGCGTGACCTTCTCGGGCCACCAGGCGTTCACCGCCGGGCGGCTCGCGGCCGCGGTTCGCACCCGGCCGTTCCCGCTTCTTGGTGCTCTGGGAATCGGATCCGGCGGCTACACCAGCGTCCGCCAGCTGGAGATCGATGGGGAACTCCTGCTGGATCTCTACCGCAGTGCCGGCTACCCGGAAGCCAGGGTGTTCTGCTCCTTCGGCCCCACACAGGACACGCTGCGACCCCTGGCATTGCTCAAGCCAGCCGACCAGGAGCGCTGGCGAGGTTCCAGGTCCCTCTATGCGCACTTCGCCATCCAGGAAGGCCGCCGCGTGGTGCTGGGCGCCATCGGGTTCTCCTCACTCGACGGACAACCTCTTCCCCACGACGACGAATTTCTGCGCACCTCGCTGCGCTCGCGCCTGGGCCAGCCGTGGAGCGCGCCAGCGGTGCGCGACGACGCCGAGCACCTCAAGCGTATCCTTGGCGATGCGGGATACCCGGGGGCAACGGTCGAACCGGACGCCAAGCAAGGCCGCGACGGGATGGCGCTGACGTGGCAGGTAAAGCTCGGCCGCCGCATGGTGGTGGGACCAGTTTTCCTGCGCGGAAATTTTTTCAGCCGCGAGCGCACCGTCCTGCAGTGGGTCCCCCTGCGCCCGGGTCAGCCCTACACGACGACCGCCTTCGAGCGCGGGCAGCGCGATCTGGCGCTGAGCCAGCTGTTCAGCAATGCCAGCCCGCTCACCTTGCCGGGCGACATCTCCGACGATGGCACCGTGCCCATGCTGATCGAAGTCGAGGAACGTCACGACCACTGGGGGGTTCTCCGCCTCGGTGGCGGCGCTTCCACCGAGCAGGTGGCCCCGGGATCGTCCTTGTTCTTCGGCGGATACGCATCGGCCGGGTACGAGCACCGCAACCTGTTCGGCCTGGGCTGGACGGCCTTGACCCGTCTCGAATACGGCAACTCGCTCACGCGCGCGACGGCCAACCTGGTCGAGCCGCGCTTTCTCGGCACCCGTTTCCGGCTGGAGACATCCGGCAGCTACTTGCGCCAGGCGACGGTGCGTCTCGGCGACATCCGTTCCGGGACGGGGTCGGTTGGCTTCGCTCGTGAGCTCTATCCGGGCGTCGACGCAGCCTTGCGCTACAACCTGCGCAACACCTTCCGCACCGAAACCTTGCTGCGCGTCGCCGGGGCCGACGAGGGCCAGGAGACCGTCCGCATCGGCACCCTGGTCGCAGGTCCCCTGCTCTCGATCGAGTGGCTGCGGCTCGACAACCAGCTACTGCCGAGCCGCGGCTTCAAGCTTTTCGGCAGCGTCGAGATGGCGCACCCGGCGTTTTCTCTCGATATCGGTCACGCCACCTTCATCAAGACCCACGCGCGATCGCTGGTGGTGGTGCCGCTGTCAGGATCGGTGACCCTGCGACATAGCGTCCGCTACGATCAGGGCTTTCCCCTGGGCGGCGGCTCGGTGCTACCCAAGGTCGAGCGCTTCTTCGCCGGCGGCGACACCACCATCCGCGGCTACGACCTCGACCGCGCCCGCACCGAAACCGTGCTGTTGCCCTTCGCGCCCGGGGTCGCGGGCGGCGAGTTTCGTCCCGTCGGCGGCAGCCTGCGGATTCTCCACAATGTGGACATCCAGTTCCCTATCGCTCGGCCGCTGTACGCAGGCGTCTTCATCGACAGCGGCGTGGTTGCCGACTCGTTCGACGGTCTGCGCCCGGGGCACTTCCGTCACGGCGTCGGCGTGTCGCCGCTTATCGTGAAGTTGCCCATCGGTGACATCAGCCTGTCCTGGGCGTGGCCGCTTGATCCGATGCCCGGCGACGCGCGCATCGGCCGCCTGCACTTCAACGTCGGCCTGATGTTCTAGAGGCCTAGGGCGTGGGCGCCGCCGGCGTGTACGCCGCGGAGGTTGCCTTGAGAGCGCTAGGCTTCGCGGGCGCCACCACATAGGCGATGGAGCCGTGCTGCCGCTCGAAGGCGGTCTTGGCCGCTTCGGCCTCCTTGTTGTTGGCATACTCGCCCTGCCGAACCCGGAACCACGTGCCCTGCCCGGGCTTGTCGAAGGCCACCACGTACACGTTGGTCGCACCGAGTTTTTTGGCAAACGCGTCGGCCTCATTGCGATCGGGAAACGCGCCGAGCTGCAACGTGAAGCGCCCCTTACCAGCTGGTGCCTCAGGTCTAGCTGTCGCTGGCGTGGCGATCGGTGTGGCCGGGCTGGCCGGTGGCGCGGTCACCGAGGCTGGCGTGGCGGTCATCAGGGCGGACGACGGGGTGGCGATGGCCGCGGTGGGCAGCAGCTTCTTCTCCGCCGGCAGTACCGGGGCCGATGCGGGCGCCACTGCGGGCGTTGGCCTCGCTGGTGTGCGCGCTTCGGCGGTGGGCGCCCGGGTCAGCGGTGGCAGCAGGCCCTTGGCCACCCCAGCAGCACCCTCGCCCTTGGTCGACGCCGCCACGCGATCGAGCAGAGCCAGGGGATCCTCGATCTCTGGTGCCACCGCCCGACCGCGCGACTCAAGTCGCTTGCCCACGATGACACCCAGGATGAACAGCAGGCAGGCGACCAGCGCGCTGCCGAAGAACAGAAAGAAGACCTGGCGGTTGTCCAGCCGGATCTCGATCTTGTCTTTCCAGCGATCGAGATCGCGCAGGCTCCGGTCGTCCATCGTCGCTTCGGGAGTGTATCTCATCGATAAAGCCTCGCTTTTTGCTAACACCTACATGTAGTCTCGCATCTTACCAAGGCGATGTCCACTTCCCGGCTCGCCGCGGACGCGCCGCGAAGCGAAGCGCTCACTGAATCGGGAAGGTGGAGGACGAGAAAATCGAATCGAACTGGCCGACGGCTCCGGCGTTCGATCCGGTAGGCAAGCGGGGCGTGATACGCAGGATCTGACCTCGCCCGCCGTTGTTGCTGATTCGTCCCTGGTCCACCACGAACAGATACGGGTAGGGCCAGACTGTCCTGGCGCTGCCAAAGGGAGCGAGCTTGACGGGGCCGGTGACGATCCGTTCGGGCATTCCTACGAAGACATTGCGCGCAGACACGGTCTCGGGCACGAAGCCACCGGTCAGGACGAACCGGATGCTGGCGGCGTCTCCGACGTACTCCTCCAGGTTGGTCACAACGAAACGGATCTCGGGATTGGCGAAGTACGCCTTCAGGTGGACGCCGGTAGGATCATCCTGGTTCGGCGCATAGAACAAGCACGCGTTGCCCCACCCGCTCGCATCAGCCGCGCTCGGAACCACGGCGACGATGTCGGCGGGCTTGGTCATCGCATCGATGCCCTTGCAGAACGGGCTGTCGAGCCGGATGCGGTTCGACAGCAGCGGATGCCGCGTGAGATCGGGCCGGCACTCACCGTTGTCCTCGCGCGTGGTCGTAAATCCCGTGGTCGAGCTTCCGGTCACCAGAAAGCTGTTTCCAGCCTGAACGCGGAAGCGAACGTCGCCGCCAAAACAAGCCGGATCCAGCGGTGGAGCCTCGACGCATAGCCCGCCGGGCGCGAAGCCAACAACCTCCTCACAGACAGTACCGGCACGACAATCTCGGTCGCGGTCGGCCTTGCCAACGTTGCATGTCCGGACACACCGCCGGGCCGTTCCTACCGGCAGGCACCGGTAGCCGGTCTCGGGCCGCCCGGGAATACCCCTATGCGCGGCATCGGGCTGGCAGTCGGTATCGTTCGCACAAGGGGCGGTCGCCGGGCGCGGTACCTCATCGATCTTCAAGCCAAGCTCCAGGCGCGAGCGCCCTGCCCTGGTGATCTCGTAGCGCCGGCGGCTGGTGAAGATGCGCGCACAGCCTCGCAGGAAGGCCTCGTCGCGCAGCTTTTCCGTCGGCAGACAGATCCCCGGAGTTCCAGGTCCGATTGGGTAGCAACTATGCACCCCTGGTTTGTCCCTCTGGCAATCGATGTCCTGGTCACAGCCGACCATCATCAACTCGTCGCCCCGCTCGACCGCGCTCCGGCAGAAATTCGCTCCCTGATCATCGAGCGCGCCCGCCGCCCCAACCGTGGCGCCGGGCGGTCGCAGCACACCGGTGGCTCGGGCGGTGCCTGGTAGTGCCCCCTCCCAGACGACGGACCAGCGCTGCGGGCGTGGCTGCGCTCCTGGGGGCACCACCACCCACAGCCCCTTGTCGGGGGGCCCCTCCTCGGTGGGGGGCTTGATCCTCAGTCGATCGAGCAGCGGTCCCCGCAGTGACGATACGGCGCCGATGCGGATCGGAAACGGCACCTCGGTCGTCGTGAAGTCTCGCACCGGATCGGAAGCCTCCGGGCCCTCTGACTTCGTCCCGGCACGGCTGAGGGCGGCGTTGCGGAACGAATGCACGAAGGGCGGCGTTGAGCTGTCATTGTTCGTGGGGTCAAGGTTCATGACGTAGACCTCGCCGTCGGTCGCCAGGAGAAACCCGAAAGCCCCGTCAAGTTGGTTGTTGGACACTTTGTTGGTGCCCGGCAGGCTCAGGTTCGCAAACGCGATGTCCTTCGGTAGCGGCAGCGGTAGATCCTGCTGGTCGCCAACCGGGACACGCAGTCCTGGGCCCAGGGCCAAAGGCTTGCGCTGCGGCCGCTTTGCCGGATCGTCGCTGACCGGGTAACAGGCAACCTTGTCGGGCCTCAAATTACTGGCCAGCGCCACCGGGTCGATGTTGGCGTCGCACTCCCTTTCCTGGATTTCGCCGCGCGCGCGCCGGAGCACGTCCACGACTCGCACCGATCCGTCGCGAGCGAATGCGTACAGGAACTCCTTCTCGGCGCCCACGAATCGTCCCGGCTCGCCCTTTCGCACGCCGTCGCTGGGAGCAGTGTACGGGTCTACAGACAGGCGTAACCGCGAGGTACCCACGGCGCCCTCATGCAAGGGAATGACGCCGTCGGACCCCGGGATAGCCAGGCCTTCCCTGCTCACATCGAGGGCGATCACGAACGGCGCCGCCGTGGCTCCGACGTACACGCGCGAGCCATCGGGCACGAGGGCGAGCGGCGCCACCCCCAGCTGCCGACGCGCCGAGAGGGGCACTGGGACAGCCACGCCAACATCGCCAGGCACTGCGTCGGCGGTGGCGTCTACGGCCGCGTCGGTTGTCACCGGGCCCAGGGCCGGGCGTTCGGCAAGCGGGGTGACGCCAGCGCCGCAGTCGATCGGGCAGATGGGATCGTCGCCCGCCAGGGACGCACCGTTCGGGCCGATACGCACGGAACTCACAATCTGGCCCGAGGGCAGTTCGATGAGAGCGACCAGGTCGCAGCTCGGAAACGTCACCAGGGCTCGCCAGGGGCGGCGCGTGATCGTCATATCACTGGCGACGATCGCGGCTCCATCGCGCGCGCATAGGCCGACGGCGCCTTCCAGATCCTTGGTCGGCTCGGGCAGAAAGACCACCTCCGCGGGAGCCGACCGGAGTCTCCCTGACCGGGTGCGCGGCACGAGGGTTTGAAACGGACTGCCCGTACCGGTCGAAGGCGTAGCGTCAATGGTACTGGCAAGCAGCCGCGCGGGATCGACCAACGTCAGATCGCATGAGCCCCGGTTGGCGCTGACGACCAAGCAACCATCGCTGGATGCTGCGATCGCTTCGGGTAACTGCCCGACCGGCAGGAAGTTGTAGCCGAAATTGTCGGGGTCCAGATCGATGAGGCGCCCTCGCTCCAAGTCGATCACGCCGAGCTCGCCGCGCGCGCTGTTGGTGACGACCGCGAAAGTGCCAAAGTTGCGCGGCAGCTTCGGGTCGAAGGTACGGGGCGCCTCGGTGGGCTGACACGATGCCATGGGGCGGCCCGAAGCCTTCGGTTCCTTTGTGTCGCGGCCGTGCACTTCAAGGCACAGGAAGGTCATGTCCGAGGGCCGGTCGAAGTTGCGCGTGGGAACCACTTGGGGTGGGCTGGAACACGCGGCGATACCGCAGACCACCAGAACAAATGCTCGCGCGAAGGTTGCCATCGAAGTTGTCACCGCTTGACCGAAGGGCTGGGGAAACCGATGCGCTGAATCACGCGGTATTCGGTCGCGCTGCCCGGGGCCAGATCGAGCACGGCCACACTGGCGTCGGGAAAACTGGAAACGTACGCGAGAGTCGGATCATCCGGGGAAAATGCCAGGGTGCCCGGACCGCGGCCCACGTCGATCAGGGCCGTGACCGCCGGCAATTCGGGATCGACGACGTAGATCTGCCCCGCTTCGTAGCAGGTGACGAAAATCCGGGGTCCCCGCCCGGTGTCGTGAATGTGCATGGCCGTCGGTCCGGCGCACACTTCGACCGAGGCGACGGCCTGGTTGGACGGCTGACCGTCAGCATCGCGGCGGCGATCCAGCACCACCAGCGCCGACGGGTGAAGGCCACCCTGCGAATCGTTGCTGTTGTGGTGGAGAACGTACGCCTTCTCGCCATCCGTGGAAAAAAGGACCCCGCGCACGTCGACGCCGCGAGGCAGTCCGGATCCACTGGCTTGAAAGGCCGAAGATGGCACCACGTCGCGCGCCACAAGCGTGAGGTCTCGGGCCGCAGGCGGCGCCGGACAGGTCGCAGCCGTGCCCGCCGGCAGCCCAAGTTCCGCGATCTCGAAGCTAAAGCGAGGGGTAGCAAAGATGGGCTGGTCGGCCTGGCCCGGGCTGGACACGGTCAGGGATGTCACACCCTGAAAGCGGCTTCGCGGGAACACGCGCGGATTGAGCGACGCCAGTCTGGGCCCCTCGGCGCCCTCCGGCGCACAAACGTCGATTGTGGAAACGCCATCGTTGAACAGGTGGCCGACGTAGAGGATGTGCAACTTCTCATCGAGCGCCAGTGCGAAGGGTTCCTGGGGCAGGACAACTGGGCTCGCCTTGGGGCCAGTTTGACGGATGCGCCAGCTGTCCTGGCACTGCGGGTTTGGTCCCCCGGGAACATCCGTGCCCGACCGCTCGCCGGTGCAGCGCAGGTTGATCCTGCCGGCGCTCTCCGTGACGTCGACGAACGTGATCGATGGATCGGCCCGCACGGCCACGAACAGCCGGCGGACCATGTTGGTTCCACGCACGAAGGTCTGAGCCAGCAGCGCGCCAGCAAAGCTGCCGATGCGCACCGTGGCTTGAGAGTCAACGTAGTGGCGATCGTTGCAAGTGAGCACCCGGGCATCGAAGGCATCCCGGCAGCAAAAATGCGACGGTTGTTCCGCCTTGGGATCGAAACGCGTCCACGGACAAGTCGTCCACTTCGCCGCGCGATCGGCGCGCACCCTGTCGAGATCGAGGGCCGTCAGGGTGCCGGCGTTGTAGCGGAGGTCAGCGTTCGAGTTGACTACGTACAGCCAGCGCGACGACACCGGATCGACCAGGACGCCCGACGGGAAAAAGATCCGATCGTTGGGCGGCGCGACACCGGTCTCACCGATCGCGCACGCCGAAACACCAGCCAACGCACAGAGAACGGCGACGCGAGAGACGGACAAGGGTTACGACTTCAGCACGGCTTGCGCCGCCGCCAGCCGGGCTATCGGCAGGCGGTAGGGTGAGCACGACACATAGTCGAGTCCGATCTCGTGACAGAACTCGACCGAGGCCGCCTCACCGCCATGTTCACCGCAGATCCCCATCTTCAACTTGGGCCGCGCCTCACGGCCGGCATGAACCGCCATCTTCATGAGTGCGCCCACGCCTTCGCGATCGATGCTGACGAACGGATCCACTGTGTACACCTCGCGCTGGATGTACGACGCAAGGACCTTGGGCACGTCGTCGCGAGATAGCCCGAACGTGGTCTGGGTCAGATCGTTGGTGCCGAACGAGAAGAACTCGGCACTCTCCGCGATCTTGCCGGCGAGGAGAGCGGCCCGTGGCACCTCGATCATCGTGCCGACCAGGTACTTCACCTTGCGGCCCTTCTCGGCGAACACCTGAGCGGCCGTGGCGCGCACCAGAATGGCCTGCAGATCCAGTTCCTTCTTGGTACCGACCAAGGGGATCATGACCTCAGGCTCGACGTTGATACCCTCGGCCGCGACCTCGACGGCGGCCTCGAACACGGCGCGCGCCTGCATTTCGGTGATCTCCGGGTACGAGATGCCAAGTCGGCAGCCGCGGTGGCCTAGCATCGGGTTCGATTCGTGCAAGTCGGCGATGCGGGCCTTGATGCTCTCAACCGAGCGGCCGGTCAGCCGCGCCAGGTCCACGACGCCCTGCTCGTCGTGGGGCAGGAACTCGTGCAGTGGTGGGTCGAGCGTGCGGATGGTGACCGGCCTGCCCGCCATGGCGCGAAACAGGCCGGCGAAGTCCTCGCGCTGCAGAGGCAGCAGCTTGGCCAGCGCCGCGCGCCGTTCGGCCTCATTCGCAGCGACGATCATCTCGCGCATGGGGCCGATCTTGCCCTCGCCGAAGAACATGTGCTCGGTGCGACACAGCCCGATGCCCTCGGCGCCGAACGCGACCGAAGCGATCGCCTGATCCGGCTGATCGGCGTTGGCGCGCACCTTCAGGCGGCGGACCGCATCGGCCCAGCCCATGAGCTTGGCGTAGCGCTGATACGTCGGCGCATCCTTCGGGTCCAGGTTCTTCTCGATGAGAACTCGGATCACCTCGGACGGTGTGGTGTCCACCCTGCCCTTGACGATGTCGCCGGTGAAACCATCGATGGAGATCCAGTCGCCCTCATGGAGAACAACCGGACCTCGCGCCGTGGCGATCGTCATCGTGCGCGCGTGGTAGTCGAAGCTGGCTGCCTCGCAACCAACGATGCACACCTTGCCCATCTGGCGAGCCACCAGGGCCGCGTGCGACGTCATGCCACCGCGCGCGGTCAAGAAGCCCAGGGATGCGTTCATGCCCCGGATATCCTCGGGGCTGGTCTCTTCGCGGCACAAGATCAGATCCTTGTCGCCCTTGTCGCCCAGCGCTTCGGCTTCGTCGGCGAAAAAGACGATCTTGCCGGTAGCGGCGCCCGGGCCAGCGGGCAAGCCCTTGCCCAGGACGCGACCTTCCTTCAGCGCTGCCGCCTGCGCGGTGGGCAGGAACACCGGGCGCAACAGCTGGTTCAGAGCCTCGGGCTCGACCCGGCGCAGCGCCTCGTCCTTCGAGATCAGCTTCTCATCGACCATCTCGACCGCGATGCGAACGCCGGCGAAGCCGGTTCGCTTGCCGGCGCGGCACTGCAACATGTAGAGCTTGCGGTTCTCGATGGTGAACTCGACGTCCTGCATGTCGCGGTAGTGCTTCTCCAGCTTCTTGCGGATGTCGAGTAGCTCCTTGTAGGCGTCAGGCAACACCTTGCCCAGCGCTTCGATCTTCTCCGGCGTGCGGGTGCCGGCCACCACGTCCTCGCCCTGCGCATTGACCAGGAACTCGCCGTAGAACTCATTTTCGCCAGTGGCCGGGTTCCGCGTGAAGCACACGCCGGTGGCCGAGGTGTCGCCCTTGTTGCCGAACACCATGGCCTGGATGTTGACCGCGGTACCCCACTCGACCGGAATGTTGTTCAGGCGACGGTAGAGCACCGCGCGATCGTTCTCCCACGAGCTGAACACCGCCATGATGGCGCCAGCGAGCTGCTTGTGGGGATCCTCGGGGAAGTCGATGCCCTTGCGCGCCTTGATCTCCGCCTTGAACTCCCTGACCAGTTCTCTGAGCGCCTTCGCCGGCAGCTCCGAGTCGAGCTTCACGCCGCACGCCCGCTTCTTGCGGTCCAGGATCACATCGAATGGATCGTGGTCCTCTTTCTTCTCGGGCTTCATGTCCAGCACCACGTCGCCGTACATGGCAACGAAACGCCGGTAGCTGTCGTAGGCGAAGCGCTCGTTGCCAGACTTCTTGGCCAGTGCTTCCGCAGTTCGGTCGTTGAGGCCGAGGTTAAGGATGGTGTCCATCATGCCCGGCATCGACGCGCGCGCGCCCGAGCGAACCGACACCAGGAGCGGGTTCTCAAGGTCGCCAAACTTCGCACCCACCAACGCTTCCATACGGGCCACCGCCGCGCGCATCTCGGCGTCGAGTCCCTTGGGCAGCTTGCGGCCCTCCTTGTAGAAGAGCGAGCACACCTCCGTCGTGATGGTGAACCCCGGCGGCACCGGAATGCCGATGTTGGTCATCTCGGCCAGGTTGGCGCCCTTGCCGCCGAGCAGGTTCTTCATGCTCTTGTCGCCGTCAGCCTTGCCGCCGCCGAAGAAGTAGATGCGCCCGGACCCCTTGCGAGCCGCAGCGGCCGGCGCCTTGGCGCCGCGCACGCCATTGGTGTGCTTGGCCTTGACGCCGTTCTTGGTCTTGCGGGCCGGGGCCTTGGCCGAGGCCTTGGCGACGGCTCTCTTTGCAGTTTTCTGGGCGGTCTTCTGGGATCGGATGGTGGTCTTGCCGAGGGATGCCATAGGGGCCGATGTTTATCAGGGACGGCCCCGGTTGCAAAGAGCGCAAAGCACCTGCCGGCGTCAGCGCGCCTTGCGGGCGAGGGTCGCGGCCAGCTCACCCGATGGCAAGCGTTCTTGCGCCATGGTGTCCCGATCGCGAACCGTCACCGACTGGTCTTCCAGACTCTGGAAATCGACGGTGATGCAGAACGGCGTTCCGATCTCATCCTGCCGCCGGTACAGCTTGCCGATCGCGCCGGTATCGTCGTAGACGGCGCGCAGACCAGCGGCGTGCAGGTCGCGCTTGATGGCACGGGCCGCCTCGACCAGTCGTGGCTCGTTCTTCTTGAGCGGGAACACGGCCACCGTGATGGGCGCCAGGCGTGGATGCAGGTGCAAGACCGTGCGCGTGTGCTCCTCGGCGAGCTTCTCGCCGACGCCGCGCACCTTCTTCATCACCTCGATGCGATTCGCATCCGGGTCCTCGAACAACCCCAGCAGCCGCGGCAGGGACGCCGGCAAGGTCTGGGCGATGGCCTCGCCCTCGGCGACCAGGCGCTGCTTGACCTTGGCGTCGAGGCTGTCGCGCTTGGCGGTCGACTTGACGAAGCTCTCGACCAGTTCGCGCAGCTTCTGGGTGTCCTCGGCCGGCGGATCCTTGACCAGCGCGTCGTCATAGGCGTCGCACAGGAACGCCAGCGTTGCCCGATCCGCACCGGCTGACGGCTCGATGACGTAAGGGACAATGTGGCGCTTCTGCTCTTGATCGAAGTAGCGCAACTCGCCGACAGCGTCGGGGTTCTTGTCGCTCCGACTGTGCGCCGACAGATCGAAATCGGTCCGGTTGGCTATGCCTTCCAGTTCACTCCAACCCATCGGAAAGCGGTACTCAAGATCCACGCAGCGCTTGGCGTAGTGGGCCAGTTCGTGCTTTTCCTGCTCGCGCACGCGCAGATTCTCGGGACGCATGCCGAGATCCGCGTACCAGCGCGTGCGGGCGTCGATCCAGGCCTGGTGGGCGGCCTCGTCGTCGCCGGGCCTGACGAAGTACTCGATCTCCATCTGCTCGAACTCGCGCGTCCGGAACGTGAAGTTTCCTGGCGTGACCTCGTTGCGGAACGCCTTACCGATCTGCGCGATGCCGAACGGCAGCTTCCTGCGCATGGTGTCCAGCACATTGCCGAAATTGACGAACATGCCCTGCGCGGTTTCCGGGCGCAGATACGCCAGCCCAGACTCGTCGCCGGTGTCGACCGGGCCGACGGTGGTGCGAAACATGAGATTGAACGGGCGCGCCGGGGTCAGGTCCTTGGCGCCGCACTTGGGACACACCAGCTCGCCCGCAGCGATGGCCGCGTTGATCTCGGGCAAGCCGGTGGGGTCGCGGCCCTTCTGCGCCAGGAACACGTGGTCGGCGCGCGGGCGGGTCTTGCAGGTGCGGCAGTCGGCCATGGGATCCGAGAACGTGGCCTCGTGTCCGGAGTACTTCCACACCAGTCGGTTCATGAGGATGGCGGCGTCCAGCCCCTCCATGTCCTCGCGATCGTGCACCACGCTCTTCCACCACGCGCGCTTGACGTTGTTCTTCAGCTCGACCCCAAGCGGGCCATAGTCCCAGGTGCTGGCGAGCCCGCCGTAGACCGACGACGACGGGAACACGAAGCCGCGGCGCTTGGCCAGGCTGACGATCTGATCGAGTGAATGGGCTGGCATCGGGGGGGGGCAGAATCTACTGCGAAATTGGCGCGTGGTGGATGATTTGCACGAGGACGCCGCCCGGGTCGCGGAAATACAGCGACCGCGACCCATCTCGGTGCTGCTTCGGCTCGCGATCAAGTGCCACGCCGAGGTAACGCAGATGTGCGGCCCACGCATCAACGTCGGCAGGCGCCGAGACCGCGAGGCCGATGTGGTCGAGCTGCCCGGGCCCGGCGGGCAAGGCGTGTCCGGCAGCGTGTATCGCCAGGTTGTCCCGACCCGAGGTCAGGTACACGTTGTCGGCGTCCGGACGCCACTCGACCACGAAGCCCATCACATCGACCCAAAAACGTTCGGCGATTGGCAGATCGGTCGCATTGATCGCGACGTGTCTGATGCCGAGCAGGGGCGGTTTCACGCTGCGCCCCCCATCTTGGCGATGAAGGCCAGCGACTTCAACGCGCCCGCTCCGTGCACCTCGAGCAGCGTGAGAATAGCCCGACGGCAGCCGGTATTTTCGTCCTCCGAAAGTGGGTCGCGATCGGCCTCGGCCAAGGTGAGCGCTGCCAGCCGTGCCAGCGCCCGCCGGGTGTCGGCGGTGAGGAGCGCGCCCTGCCGCGCACAGGCGCTGCACAGCAGCCCGCCGCGCTCCGGCTGCCAACGCGCGGTCTCGTCACCGAGATCACTTCGCCCACAGGCCACGCAGGAGACCAGCGCTGGGCCGACGCCGAGCAGGCGCAAGAGGCCAAGCTCGAACACCCGCATACGCGGAAGCTTCGCTCCGTCCTGCTCAAGGCGAGACAGAAATTCGTCCAACCACGCGAACACGCCGGGCTCGGGCTGGCGCGCGCCGCACAGTCGATCGCACAACTCGACCGCGTATGCGGCGTGTGCGGTGCGACCCAGATCCGCGCCCAGACCCAGCCTGGCATGCGTCACATCGAACAGTTCGAGGCTCATCAATTCGGCACCGGGCCGGTCGCGCAGGGTCGCATGCCCGGTGGCTCCAAGCCCCAGCCCACCGGAGAAACGGCGCTGGCTCTTGCGCGCCCCGCGCGCCAGGGCCGATACCCTACCGGTGTCGAGGCCGAACAACGTGACCACCCGATCTGCTTCGGCGTAGGGCACCGCGCGCAGCAGGATCGCCTGAGTCACGACCGGAGATGGCACTCCGGCGAAGGCTACCCGAAAAACTGTTCCGGCGACGGTAGCAGTGGCTGGTTCTTCGTGTCCGACCCCGCCTGGCTCAGGCCCTCGCCCGACTGCCCGGGTTGACGGAGGAACAGACCTAGCGTGATGGTCGCGATGATGAGAACGATGATCACGAACACCGCCAGACCGATGCCCCGACGCGGAGCGAGGGCGTCTTCCTCGGACAGGCTAAGGGGTGCCGCCGCCGCCGCCGCTTCCTGCGCCCGGCGCGTGGCCATGGTCCGGTCGAAGATTTCCAGCGGCGGGCCATCACTTGTCCCCACTGCTTTGGCGTACGACCGAATAAAACCGCGAACGAACACTTCCTCGGGAAGATCATCGACCAGGCCCCGTTCAAGCAGGGATAGCGAGAACGGCGGAATCTTGGTCTTCGCCGCCACCTGTTCAAGCGTCAGGCTGGTCGCTTCTCTCGCCTCGCGAAGCAGGCTGCCAAAGTGCTCTTTCTCCATCGTCGTCGGTTCCCTTTTACCTACTGGATGAGTTCGCCGTAGCGGCGGCATTCATCCGCCACGCAGCTTCGCGGAGCCATGTCCACGCATCGCCCGAACATCGCCCGGGCCTTCTCGTGATCCTTGCGGCGTTCCTGGACCAGACCAGCCAGAAGAAACGCCTCTTGAATCGGGCACTGCTTGTTACCGGTCACAGCGTCCACCTGCTCCGCCGCCTGTTCGAAATCGCCCCGTTCGACATAGATCTTGGCCAGGCGATAGCCACCCACGCAGAAGCCGGGCGCCCGCGACACCGCTTCGTGCAGCTCCTTCCAGGCGTTGTGCAGGTCCTTCTTGTGGAAGTACGCCCAGCCCAGATTCGCGCGCGCGACCTCGGGCTCACCATAGGTCGGGTCCTTGAGCGCATCCTGCGCCGCCGAGATCGCCACGTCCCAGTCCCGCAACTGCAACGCCGCGACCGCTAGATTGTTCGCGGCCATCGGGAAGTCCGGCTTCAGCTCGACCGCCTTGCGAAAGCTCTGCTCGGCCGCTCGAAACTTCTTGGTCGCGTCGCCGCGCACCGCCTCGGCGTCCGCGCCACGAAGGCAACCGAGCGTCTCAGCCTGCATCACGTAGTCGTGCCCCTGATTGAGCGCGATGATGCCGAGTAGGTTGTGCGCCTCGGCGTTGGTGGGATCGGCTTCGAGCGACTTGTTCAATTCCGACAGGGCAGCCTCCACACGACGCTTGTTGTACTGATCGACCCCAAGTTGATAGCGAATCTGCGACTGGTCGGGATCTCGCTTGGGCTGCGAAGCGCACCCGACCGGCGAAATCGTCGCTATTACGGTTGCCGTTACCACGAATCGTCGTAATCCCCGAAGTAGACTCCGAATGGTGTTTCCCTAGAGTTCCTGAATGGTTACAACCGGTTCCCGAGCGCAGGGACGCTAGCAAGGAGCCAATTTACCTGTCAACGGTAAATTTGACTTTTTCTGGCCCTCGGGCCCACCGCTGAGGCCCCCCTGGCACGCCCGCCATCGCCAGGATCAGACTCCTTGTGCGTCGGTTCCCCACAGGTACTTGTGCAGTTGCAAGTTCAGTCGGGCCGGCACGCGATCTCGCAACATCCACGAAACCAGCTGACGCGGATCGAGCTTCCCGTGCACCGGTGACAGGAGAACCTCAGTACGCAGAGCCAGCCCACGTTCCTGGATCACCTGTACCGCCCAGCGGTAGTCACCCTCGTCAGCTAGCACAAACTTCGCGGCGTCCTGGCTGCGCAACTCATCCACCACCTGCCAGCGCATGCGGTGGGTCTCGCCCGAACCCGGCGCCTTCACATCCACGATTCGCACCACCTCGGGCGGCAGGACGTTCACTGGGTGCGCTCCCGATGTCTCCACCATCACCTGGTACCCCGCCGCGAGCAGGCGCTCAGCCAGAGCGACGATCTCCCTTTGCAGCATCGGCTCGCCACCCGTCAGCAGGACAAGACGGGTCCCGAGATCGCCCACCGCGGCCACGATGTCATCCAGGGACATGTCGCGGCCACCCTCGAATGCGTAGGCCGTGTCGCACCAGGCACATCGCAGATCGCAGCCCGTGGTGCGCACCAGCGCGCACGGCAACCCGGCGAAGCGGGTCTCACCCTGGACGCTGGCGTAGATTTCGGTGATGCGCACGGGAAGCGACGACCATATAGCATTCGCGGCGCTATACTGGCCGAAGCCGTGAGTCGCCTGATCGCCTACGTCGGAAACGATCCTGAGCGCCTCGAGTGCACCCTGTTCCCCGCGCGGCAGGCGCTCTACACCCGCGTCGCCGAGACGCAGTTACTCGGCTGGGGAATGGGGTTCGTTCAGGGCGGCGACGTGCTGCTGCAGAAACGGCCAAGGGCCGAGAGCCCTGAAGTGGATTTTTTCAGTCTGGCGCGCGGACTGCGGGCCGACGCGTTGATCGGTCGCGTGGGGCTCGATGACGAGGCGCGACTGGCGGCCGAAGACGCCGACCCATTTCGTTTCCGGTCCTGGCTATTCGGATCGGTCGGATCACTCAGCGGGTTCGATCTGGTGCGGGACAGGTTGCTCGAGAGCATTCCGGATTTCCTCCGCCGCAACATTCGCGGCCACTCGCCAAGTGAGCACATCTTTCACCTGTTCCTCGCGTTCCTGCACGACGGCGGCCTACTCGAATCGTTCTCGCCTGAACCCGCCGCTGTCGAGCGCGCTCTGCGCGAGAGTGCCGCCTTCCTCGACCGCATGCTGGCCGGCGTGGGTGCCGCCGCGACGAAGCTGGCGTTGGTGGTCAGCAACGGACGTTGCTTCGCCGCTGTTGCCCACGGCCATCCCATTCAGTACCTGCCTATCGCGGGCATCTCGGACTGCACTGTCTGTCGTGGCAAGGAACCCAACGAGGAGGACGGTCGCCGCATCGCCCACGAAACACTCCGGGCGTTGATCCTTGAGGCTGATCGGAGCGCGCCGCACCGGCAAGGCTGGCTGGTGCTTCCCGATGATGCAGCCCTGGTATCGGGCGCCGATCGTCAGTTGCGCGTCTCGCTGGCTTCAGGGTGAGCTGACCGCGGGAGCGGTCACGCGGGAAAAAGCCTGGCGACGGTAGTACACGAAGATGGTCTGGATGATCGAGGCCACGGGCACCGCGAACAGCGCACCCACGATGCCGTAGCTGTGCTCACCCGCGATCAGTGCGAACACCACCAGGACCGGATGGATCTTGGCGGCGTCGCCCATGATCTTGGGGTTCAGGTAATTCGCTTCGATGAGGTGGATCAGGATGATCCAGCCCAGGACATAGACCCCCTGCTTGAGGTCGAAGTTGCCCGACGACACCAGGGCTATCACCACGATAGGGATCGACGACAACACTGATCCAAAGATTGGCACCAGACTCATGATGGACGCCACGCCGGCCAGCAGCAGCGGATACTTCACCTTGAAGATCCACAGACCGACGTAGGTGAAGCTCCCGTTGATCAAGCAGATGACCAACTGGCCGCGAATGACGCCGGACAGGCCGCGATCGATGCCCTTGACGATGTGGTCGTAGTCGCCCTGGTAGTTTTCCGGCATCAGCGAACGGACGAAGCCACGCACGCGCTCGAGATCGATGAGGATGAACGCCGCCACCATCAGGACCAGGATCAGGCGCGCGATGCCGGTGATGACGCCGGTGACGAACTTCTGTCCGTACTCGATGGCCCGCTTGCTCTCGGACTCGGTGGATTTCAGTCGTTCCGCCATCCATTGTTTGATCGAGCGTTCCCACTTCCCTTCGGTGCCGTTGTCGGTGGCCTCGACCTGAGGTGGCGCCACGACGAATTTGCCGGTGCTGTCAGGGGTCACCTCGAGCTCGAGGCCCGACAGGTCGAGTCGGAATTTTCCGTCCGCCAGGGGCTCGATCACGACCTGGGACCTGGGCGCGGGTTCCACGTCCTCGGCCGATTCAGGTGCCGGATGCGCGCCCGCACCCAGGTGCTCATCGACCCAGGCGCCGGCCTTGGGCAACAACTCCTCGTTGACCCGGGCGAACAGTTGCGGCGCTTCCCGGAACAGACGCGCAAAATCACCCGACAGCTTCGGGATGAAGTACCCAACGAACACGCCCAGCAGGGCCAGGATGTTGATGTAGAGCAAGAGCACCGCGACTCCGCGTGGCAGCCTGCGCGCGCCGAGACTCAAGCGGGACAGACGATCGACCAGAGGCGCCAGGATGTACGCGACCAGGATCGCGAACACAAACGGCAAAGCGACATCGCGGAACAGGTAGACGACGAAGACGCAGAACGCCGCAAAGCCCCACAGCTTCGCGAAGCGACGCGCCCACGCTGACAGGTAGCGAGCCGATCGTCCCGGCACCCCGGGGCCGGATGGGGCGGTCGGCCCGGAGGGAGCCGCCGCCGCAACCGCTGGTGCGGTCGGCTCCTCGCTCCCCGCCACGCGGCTAGTTTTCCTCGTCCGGCTTCTTCTTTTGGGCCAAAGCGGCGAGCTTGTCGCGCATGACGTCGCCGAGAGTCGCGGTGGGTGCGCCCTGCGCGAAGCCCTGGGCGTCGGCCACCTCGTCCGCGCGAGCGGCACCGCGGAACGACAGGCCGATCTTTCGTTCGGCGCCGTCAACCGAGATGATCTCGGCCTTGAGCGACTGGCCCGCCTTGACGAACGTCTTGGGATCCTCGACGCGATCCTCCGAGAACTCGGACACGTGGATCAGGCCCTCGACGCCGCGCTCGATCTCGACGAAAGCGCCGAAGTCGAGCACCTTGAGAATCTTGCACTCGACGATCTTGCCGACCGGGTAATCGAACGGGATGCGATCCCACGGATCGGGCACCAGTTGCTTGATACCGAGCGAGACCTTGGGCTTTTCCCCGTCGAATTCAATGTTGAGCACCACCGCCTCGACCTCGTCGCCTTTCTGATAAAGCTCCGACGGGTGCTTGACCCGCTGGGTCCACGACAGGTCCGAGACGTGCACGAGGCCGTCGATGCCTTCCTCGATCTCGACGAAGATGCCGAAGTCGGCGATGTTGCGAACCACGCCCTTGACCACGGTCCCAGGCGGATACTTCTCTTTCAACGAGGCGAACGGGTTGGGCTCGAGCTGCTTGATGCCCAGGCTGATTCGGTTCTGCCGGGGATCGATGTCGAGCACCACCGCTTCGACCATGTCGCCGATGGCGAGGACCTTGGACGGGTGCTTGACCCGGCGGGTCCACGACATCTCGGAGATGTGCACCAGACCTTCGATGCCCTGCTCCAATTCGATGAAGGCGCCGTAATCCTTGAGCGACACGACCTTGCCGCGCACCACGGTGCCGGGCGGGTACTTCTCCTGGGCGTGCGTCCAGGGATCCTCCATCATCTGCTTCAAGCCCAGCGACACGCGCTCGGTCTCCGAGTTGAACTTCAGCACCTTGACCCGGACGTGGTCGCCGACCTGGAACAGCTCGGAGGGGTGGGTAACCCGGCCCCAGGACATGTCAGTGATGTGCAGCAGGCCATCGATGCCGCCGAGGTCGATGAAGGCCCCGTACTCGGTGAGGTTCTTGACGATGCCCTCTACGATCTGGCCTTCCTTGAGCTTGTCGAGCGTCTGCTCCTTGAGTTCGGCGCGTTCCTTCTCGAGGAGTACCCGCCGCGACAGAACGATGTTGCCGCGCTTCTTGTTGAACTTGATGACCTTGAATCGGTGCGACTTGCCGATGAACGCATCCAGGTTGCGCACCGGGCGCAGATCCACCTGCGAGCCGGGCAAGAACGCCTTTACGCCGCCGCGGATGGTGACCGAAAGCCCACCCTTCACACGCGCGCTTATGATGCCCTCGATCAGTTCGTCTCGCTCACACGCGCCCGAGATCTCGTCCCAAACCTTCAGCCGATCGGCCTTCTCCTTGGACAGGACGCACAGGCCGTTATCGTCCTCGCGGCTCTCCAGGAAGACGTCGATCTCGTCGCCTGCCTTGACACTGACGACGCCATCACCTGCGGTGAACTCGTACAGCGGGATGGCGCCTTCCGACTTGTATCCGATATCGACGATGACGTGGTCCTTGCCAACCTGGATGACCTTGCCCTTGACGATATCCCCTTCCTTCATCCCCTCCTTCTTGAGAGATTCCTCGAAAAGGGCGCCGAAGCTTTCCTCACCGGGAAAGTCGTTGTTGGGCTCTGACGTCGACATCGATTCCATCTATTTCCTTGCTGGTTCGAGCTGCAACAAACTCCGCTGCAGCCCTCGCGCCGGGATTTCTCCAGAAATCCCAGCGACGAAAGGGTTTTCAAGCATTGTCCAGCCCGACCATCGGGCTGACGAAAGGCGGCAAAAGCTAGCGCCGTCCCCCTGTGGTGTCAATTGATAGTCACGCCCGTCGCCCGCGCATCCCAATGACGACAGCCGCCATGTGTTCGACCACTTCGGTGGGGCTCAGCCCGCCAGAATCGATCTCGATCGCGTCGGCCGCCTTCATGAGCGGCGCCACCGCCCGGGTGCTGTCCCGCTGGTCTCGTGCCGCCATCTCTCGTTGCACGTCCTCGGCCAGCGCCGCCTGGCCGGCCGCGACCAGCTCGCGGGTTCGCCGGCGCGCGCGCTCCTCGGGCGAGGCGGTCAGAAAGAACTTGGCCGCCGCATCGGGAAACACCACTGTGCCCACGTCGCGCCCCTCGGCGACCACGTCTCCGCTCGCCGCCACGCGACGCTGCAAGCCCAGCAGAGCCATCCGCACCGCCGAAAGCGCCGAGACGCGGGATGCGCCCTCCGAGATCTCGGGCTGACGAATGTCAGAGGTCACATCCACGCCGTCGGCCAGGACCCGGTTGGTCTCGCCATCGGGGGCAAAGGCCACGTCGAGCGCCCCGGCGAGAGCGCCAAGCCGAGCTTCGTCGGACCAATCGATGCCACGGCGGCGCGCGACCAGCGCCACCGTCCGGTAGATCGCGCCAGTGTCCAGGAATGCGAAGGCCAGCCGGCGGGCCAACATCCGTGCGGTGGTCGACTTGCCCGCTCCAGCGGGACCGTCGATGGCGACCACCATGGTTTTCTTGCCTTCGGGACGCATCCGGGCCGAAAGTACCATGTCGTGGTTCATGTGCGCGCGGTCCTGGCGGCTGTGCCCTTGCTCATGCCGCTTGGCTGCGGCGGCGGGCCGGGATCGTCGGCCACCGCGATTCCCGCGGCCGCCGCGCCGATTGACCGCGGCGCCCCGGTCGCGCGCGTGGGCGATACGCGGATCTTCGCGGCCGACGTGCGCGAGCAGGCGGCGCGGGACCACAAGGGCCTTCGCGACGCGCTCGATGATCTGATCACGTTCGAGATCCTGGCAAGCCGAGCGGTTTCGTTGCCGGCCGAGCACGAAGCCGCCGCTGGGGTGAAGGGGATCATGGTGCAGCGCCTGCTCGAACGCGAGTTCGAGGGCACCAGCCGCAAGCAGGACATTCCCGAGGCCGAATTGCGCCAGGCGTACCAAAAGGCCCGCGACGTGTTCGTCCATTCGCGCCTGGTCGATGTGTCGGTCCTGAGCGTCTACACCGGCCCGCGCATGAAGCCCGCGCCGCGAGAGCTTGCGCGCCAAACCGCACTCGATCTCGAGAAGGCCGTGGCGGCAAGTTCCGATCGTACCCGCGAGGCCTTCGAGGCCATCGGCCGCGATCCGGCGTGGGCCGCGCGCAAGGTGCAGGTCGTCCGGCTCTGGCAGGGCACCGTGGCCCCGTATTCGGAGCGTGTCGGCACCGAGGTTCAGAAGCTCACCAAGCCTGGTGCCACCACCGCGCTGGTGGAGGACTCGATGGGGTATCACATCGCTCGCTACATCGGCGAGCAGCCCGCGAAGGCAGTTTCCTTTGGTGAGGCCAAACCGGAACTGGCCGACGCATTTCACGGCCGCTGGCGTCAACTGCGCTTCGGAGAGTTCGTGCGAAACCTATCGCAAGGACTGACGATCGAAGTCCACCCGGGCCGCCTGCTGGCCAGCGGCTCAAACGCCCACTAGCGAATCAGCCGGCCTTGCGAAAGCGCGACAGATTCGGGGGTAGCACGCCGAGGCCGGGAAACTGCTTGTCGGGATGCAGAGACTGAGCGCGCACGAGCAAGACTTCCTCGGTCTCCACCGCCTTGGGATCAGGCAGACAGCACTCGACTGGACACACGGCCTGACAGGCCTCGTGATCATGGAAGCCGACGCACTCGGTGCACAGCTTGGGGTCGATGAGGTAGATGTCGTCGCCCTCGCTGATTGCCTCGTTAGGGCACTCGGGCTCGCAGGCGCCGCAGTTGATGCACTCGTCCGTGATGAAAGTCGCCATCAGATCTCCCTCGGAGAGGCGCGGAGTGTAGTAGGCAGATATTCCACGGTCAACCTGATCCGACACCTGATCCGGAGCACGGCCGAACTTGGGTCCCTGGGCTCGCGGCTCACGCCGACTCAAGCGCGGCGGCCGCGGCCTCGGACGTCGGCTCGCCCTGCGCCCCGGCATCGACCCGCGCGACGCGCGGGCCGCGCAGATTCACCGCCACCAGCTTCGAGACGCCGGCCTCCTCCATGGTGATTCCACAAAGGCGATCGGCGATCTCCATGGTGCGACGGTTGTGCGTGATGATGATGAACTGCGAGCGATCGGTCATCTCGCGAACCATCTGATTGAATCGCCCCACGTTGGCGTCATCGAGCGGCGCGTCGACCTCGTCGAGCAGACAGAACGGCGACGGCTTGACCAGGAAGATGGCGAACAGGAGCGACACCGCGGTCAGCGCCTTCTCGCCGCCCGACAGGAGCTCGATGTTCTGCATGATCTTCTTGCCGGGCGGGTTGGCGACAATCTCGATCCCGGTCTCGAGCAAATCATTCTCGTCGCTGAGGGCGAGGTTGGCGCGCCCGCCGCCGAACAGGCGCGGGAAAACCTCGCGGAACTTCTCGTTGACCGCATCGAACACCTCGCGGAACCGCTTCTTCGAGGTGCGGTTGATCTTCTCGATAGCGGCTTCTAGCTGCGCGATGGCCTGCTCCAGATCGGTCTTCTGGCCCGTCAGGAAATCGAAGCGCTGCTGAAGTTCATTCGACTCCTCGATGGCAGTCAGGTTGATCTCACCCATGCGCTCGATGAGGCCGCGCAACTCGCCCATCCGTTCTTCCTCTGCCGGACCGACCGGCGGCCGCAAGTGGTGGTCAGTGATCACGTCAGCCAGGCTCGCGATGTCCTGGTATCGCCCCGCGATGTGCTCGTCGAGGCTCGTGCGCTTGAGGCTGACCTCCTGGCGACGCAGCAGAAGATCCGACAACTCCTGCGCCAGAACCGCCACGCTGCTGCGCGCGGCCTTGAGTTCAGCCTCGTGCCGAGCCAACGCCCCACCGCGTTCCTCGACCAAGCTCTGGCGCTCGCCATGGACACGCGCCCGCTCCTCAGCCTCGGCGTGCCACAACTCGGCCTCGGCACTCAGGGCTGTCGCTTCCGCACGCAACGCCCCCGCCCGCGCCGCATCCTCGGCCGCGGTGACGACCAGTCGCTCGCGCCGTGCGTCTCCCTCGCCCCCTTCGCGTACCAGGCGACCCTGGGTGGCAAGAGCGGTGTTGCGCCGCTCGTCGGCGGAAGCGGCGGCGATCTTGGCATCGGTGAGCTGGTCGATCAGGGCGTCGAGTCGGTCGGTCAGACCCGACACCTCCGAGCGCAGCGCTGCGCCCTGGGTCTCGGCCCCGACGACCAACTCACGCTCGCTCACCAGCGAGCTGCGGGCCGATTCCAGACGATTTTCTGCGCGCGCAAGCCCCTCACGCAGCTCGCGTTCGGCGTGCGCCAGCTGCAGCCGCCGCACCTCGATCTGCTGCCGCTCGCGCGACACCCGCTCAAGGTCTTTCCGTTGCGACACCTCCGCGACTTCTTCCTCGCGGGCTATGGTGTTCAGGCTGTCCTGGGCTGCCGTGGCCTCGGCAAGTGCTTGCTTGACGGCGATGTGCTTGCCAAGCGCGGCCTGATAATCCTTCTCCAGTTGCGCGACCACCTCTTCCAGCTCGCGGACCTCGCGCTTCTGGCTCAGGATGCCGGCCACCGCGGATTCGCGCGAGCCTCCGGTCACCACGCCCTGCGGATCGATGACCTCGCCGTCGAGGGTCACGATGGTCTTGTCGGTCTTGGTCTCGCGCCAAAGATCGAGCGCGCGGTGCAGGTTCTCGACCACCAGCACGTCGCCCAAGAGATGCGTGGCGACCTTGTCGTACCGGCGATCGTAGCCGATGAGTTCCAGGATGGGGCCCCGCACGCCTTCACCCGAGGGCCACGCCGCCACCATGGGCACCATAGGCGCAGGCTCGACGCTTGCACCGCCGCTGGCGTCGTACACCACGGTGCCTGCCCCGGCCGCAGCCTGCGCCATCGGCCGATCGCGCAGCGACAGCGGGATGAAGCTCGACCGACCTTCGCTGCGCGCCTTCAGAAACTGGATGGCATCCACACCGACGTCGTGCGATTCGACAATGATGTTGCCCAGGCGATCGCCGAGGACGGCTTCCACTGCGGCTTCCAGATCGGGCGGTGGTTGCACGATATCGGCGACCAGACCGCGAATGGCCGTGTCGGGCGACCACGCTTTGTGCTCACCGACTGTGTCTTGCCCCTGTTCCCGATACTGCTTCATGATCGCGCGTACACCGCGCTGAAAACTCTCGTAGCGCGACTGGATCTCGCCCAGCGACTGCAGGCGCGAGCGACGCCGGTGCGATTCCTCGCGCAGGGTCTCAAGTTCAATCTCGCCGCGAGCGACAATGGTTCGCAGTTCACCCGCCCGGGCTTCCAGGTCAACCCGTCGCAGTTTGGTGTCGGCCCTGCGCGTGCCAATCTCGGTCACGCGGCCAGACATGGCGTCGGCCTCTGCCGCCAGCAGATCGCTGTCAGCCGCCAGCCGTTCACCGTCGGCGACGGCTGCGTCCAGACGCCGGTGCAGATCGTCGAGCTGCCGCGTACCCGATTCAACGTCGGACTCGAAACGAGCCATGCGTGCCACGCCGGCGGCCGCCGAGGCCAGCGACTGGTCGAGCCGGCCGCGCGTGCTGACCAGTTCCTCACGGGCCGCCGCGTGTCGGGCGTCGAGTTCTTCGTAGGCGCCCCTGCGATCGGCGGCTTCCTGCTGCAGGCGCGCCAGATCCGCCTCGAGGCCTGCCAACGCGGCGGCATTCTCGGCCGCGCGAGCTGCCAGATCCTCTATCTCACGCCGTGCGTTTACCGCCCGTACGTCAAGCTCGCCGGCTTCCTGGTCCTTGTACTGGGCCCGCTGCGTGCCCAGATCAGCCTTGTGTGACAACTCGTAGAGCTCGTCACGCGCTTGTGTGAGTTCGTTCATCTCCTCGGTCAGGGCCAGGCGTTCGGCCTCGACCGCAGTCTCGTCGGCGGACAGCGCGGACGCGTCGGCGTCATGCCGCAAGCTCACCTCGTCAAGCGAGGCCCGTACGGTCTTTTCCTCGGCCAGGAAGCCCAGGAACCGCTGCGACGCCGACCACAGTTCAATGTCGCGCAGTTCGGTCTTGTAGCGCTTGTAGCGCTCGGCCTTCTGAGCTTGCAGCCGCAACGAGCGCAGGCGCGTCTCGATCTCGCCGATGATGTCTGACACCCGCAGGAGGTGCTGTCGCGTCGCCTCCATCTTGCGTTCTGCGATCTTCTTCTTGGCCTTGTATTTGGTGATACCGGCGGCCTCGTCGATGAGGTTGCGACGATCCTCGGCCCGCGACGAGACGATGAATCCGATGCGGCCCTGTTCGATGATCGAGTACGCCTTGGTACCGACGCCGGTGCCGAGAAAGAAGTCGACCACGTCGCGCAAGCGGCACGGCACGCCACCGAGCAGGTACTCGCTCTCGCCCTCACGATAGAGCCGCCGGGTCACCACCACTTCGGCAGGACCGACGGCGCCCCACGGCACGCCACCAGGAGCCGCATCGCCCGGCATCGCATGGGCGTCGAACGTCAGCGACACCTCGGCAAGACCGGCCGGACCACGGGTCTCGGAGCCGGTGAAGATGACGTCATCCATGGCCTTGCCACGAAGATGCTTGGCCGACTGTTCGCCCATGACCCAACGTATGGCGTCAACGATATTGGACTTGCCGCAGCCGTTTGGACCCACCACCGCTGTGATGGGGTCCGGGAACGTGATCGTGGTGCGATCGACGAAGGACTTGAAACCAGTGATTTGCAGGCGCTTTATCTTCATGAAGCTCCCGGGGACCTGGGCTTGTGAGATGACAATACGTGACACCTAGGGTCAGCCGTGTCTTTCGTACCACCCGCTCCCGTTCCTTGTAAAGGTAAAACCCAACCCTATTCTCGACGGTGGCACGGGCTGCACCCGGTGGCAAAAAAGCTCTTCGGCGACGGTCTCCGTTTTGTGCAGAACGCCCTTGTTTGATACCTTGCGGCGCGGTCGCCCCCGCCCACCACCATGGATCCCGCCTCTGTTGACATCATTACCGCCCTCATCACCCTTCTGGGCCTGGGCGGGATGGGTGGGTTCGGGTTTCTCCTGGTGCGCCGTGCGCGGCGAGCCCGACAACGACAGATCGATGCTGCCGGCGAGGCGCGGCCGTCGATCTCGAAGAAGCGCAAGACCTCCCTTGATGTAGAAGAACCCGAACCCGAACCCGAGGCGCTGCCCGAATCCAAGGCATCTGCAACGCTGGCCGAAGCCGAGCCGGTTCGACTGGCGAAGGCCGAGCCAGCCCCGCTCGTTCGGCCTGCGCCGCGACCCCAGCCGACGCCGGAGCCCGCTCATGTGGTGCGGGCGCCGGTCGACAAGCCCGCCGGCCCTGCGGCCGCCCCGAGGAAGCAGCGGGATGCTGCGGCCCTGGCTCCGGGTCTGGCGCGTACGAAGTCGGGCTTCATCGGCCGACTGGCCCAGGTTTTCTCGGGGCGCAAGCAGATCGACGCAGGCCTGGTGGAGGAGATCGAAAAGGTGCTGCTTTCGGCGGACATCGGTGTCGCCACCGCGCGCAGGTTGCTGGAGGAGATCCGCACCTCGCTGTCGAAGCAGGAACTGTCCAGTCCGGAGGCGGTGTGGGCGCTGCTTCGGCGGCGCTGCGCCGAGATCCTGTCGGTGGCCGCCCCGCCGATCGACTTCACTGCGGCGCGGCCGTTCGTCCTGCTCATCATAGGTGTCAACGGCAGCGGCAAGACCACCACCATCGGCAAGCTGGCAGCGAAGCTTCGCGAGGCCGGCAAGAGTGTGGTGCTGGCGGCGGGCGATACCTTCCGCGCCGCCGCGGTCGAGCAACTGGAGGTGTGGGGCTCGCGGGTCGGGGTGCCGGTCGTGCGGGGCAAAGAAGGCGCCGATCCGTCGTCGGTGCTGTTCGACGCCGTCAAGCGTGGCAAGACCGACGGGGCCGACGTGGTCATCGCCGACACGGCAGGCCGTCTGCACACGAAGACGGACCTTATGGAAGAACTGCAGAAAGTCCGGCGCGTGATGGGCAAAGCCCAGGAAGGCGCGCCCCACGAGACCTGGCTGGTCATCGATTCGACCAACGGGCAGAACGCCATCGCCCAGGCCCAGATCTTCACGCAGGCCATGGCGGTAACAGGCATCGTGCTGACCAAACTGGACGGCACCGCCAAGGGTGGCGTGATCCTGGGAATCGCCGAGGAACTGAAATTGCCCGTGCGCTACATCGGCGTGGGCGAACGGGTCGACGATCTCCGCGAGTTTGACGCCGAAGAATTCGTCGAGGCGCTGTTCGAGAACGCGGCCGCCACGAGCCCGGTTTGATATCTCCGCCAGGACGTGCGCCGGTGGTGCGTGTGAAAACACTTTGGTTTTTTTGTTGATCGATGGAAAACCGCTGTGCTACAGTGCACGCACCTTTACCTCCATAGCCAAGCCTTTGAAATTACAGGGTTTTTCAGCAACCCCCGGGCAGAGCCAGCCCCAAGCAAGGAAATCCATGACACGACTTGCCCTTGGCCTTCTGGTGGTAGCGATCGGCAGCGGAGGATGGCAACCTGCGGCTCGTGCGCAGGCCCAGCCACCCGCCGGTGGTCAGGCACCCGCCACTGGTGCCTCAGCTTCCGCTTCCATCGACCTAGCCGCTCCCAAAGAGGACGATGCGACCGCTGGCGTCGCGGACCTCACAGCCCCGCGCGACCCGAACGCAGTGGCTGCACGCCGCTCGGCCTGGGAGGACATCGTGGTTGTGCCTCGGAAGTCTTTCTTGAAGGATGGGCGGGTCGAGTTGGCTCCCTTCTCGGGAATCTCGATAAACGACGTACTCGTCCGCCACTACTCGTTCGGCGCCGACTTTCGCTACTTCATAACCGACGTCCTGTCGGTCGGCCTTGAGGGCCAGTACTTCATCAAGCAGAGGACCCAGCGCGAGTCGGTGACCGGCCTGCAGTACAACCGAATCGCCGCGCTGAACAAGTTCAACTTCGCGGCGGGCCTGAACTTCGACTACGTGCCCGGGTACGGAAAGTTCAGCCTCTTCAACCGGTACATCATGCATTGGGAGATCCTGGCCTCTCTCGGTGCCGGCTGGATTCAGACCGAGATCCTGCCACGCACCCCCGGTGATGCGGCTTTCAAGAACGACAACATCACGGCCAACTTCGGCATCGGCACACGCTTCTTCCTGGGCAACTGGTTGACCGTCAACTTCGCGCTCAAGGACGCCGTGTTCAACGACAAGTTCGAGCCGGCTGACCGCAAGAAGGGCGAGAAGTTGGATGTGGTGAAGCAGCGCGCCGGCGAAAAGAACGCGCAGTTCGTCCACAACGTGATGGTCTACGCGGGCGTCGGTTTCTTCCTGCCGTCGTCTTTCCAGTACAAGACCGGCCGCTGACCAGAGAACCGGAGAACAGCGATGCAAACCAACTTCAAGCATTCGATCGTGGCCTTCGGCCTGGCGGCAGCGTCCCTGGCCGCGCCCATCCAGGCCCTGGCGCAGGACTCGCAGTCTGCCGCCGCGCAGAGGCGGAGCCCGCTCGCGGATGCGCCAGCCATTCGCAAGCGGGTCGAACTACGCGACAAGCGCTTCGAGCTCGGCGTCGGGGGCGGCAGCACGATCGGGCAGGATTTCTATCATGCTGTCCTGGTGGGGGCGCGACTGGGTTACCACCTGAACGACTGGTTCGCGATCGGCGCCACCGCCGCATTCAATGTCACTCCGAATCTCAAGACGTCGTTTCACGACAAGCTTGAAGGCACCTTGAACACCAGCGCCGGCGCCAAACCGACCGACCGTACCCCGACCTACGCAGAGGCCGTGGCCGGCATGAACAAGATCGGGCAGGTGTTTGGCGTCCAGGCAGAAATCATCCCGTTCACGGGGAAGTACGCGCTCTTTTCCAAGCTGTTCTGGAACTACGATTTCTACGCATTCGGCGGCCCCGGTTTCATCAATTTTACCGCCGATCGGACCACCTGTTCGGCGGTGCCTGGCCAGGCCGGTTCGGCCTCGCCGTCCTGCCCGGTCATCGGTCTCAAGACGGGCTTCAACTTCGGCTTCGGCATGCATACCTATTTCAACGATCTGGTGGCTCTCAACGTCGAGCTCCGAGACGTCATGCTGTGGAACAACCCGGCGGGCCGCGACGAGACTGGTGATCGGATTTCCAACAACGAGGACAACGCCCTGAGGTCGAACTTCTTCATCACCGCTAACATCATGTTCTTTCTGCCGTCGAAGGCGCCGATCCGCGACTGACGATCGCACGGCCGCAAACTGGAAGAGCCATGTCGTCTCAGAAGAAGAAGGTCACCCTGTATTTCAATTCTGGAATGCTGTCCGAGACCCAGCGCGAGGGACTGCGCCAGGATCGGTCCATCTCCTGGATCATCCAGGCGGCGTGGCGTCTTGCCCGCGACGAGGTTCGCAAGATGCCCGCCGCGCTGACCAGCCAGGGCGCGTCTCCGACCGCGGGGGCCGGAGCGCCTGCCGATGCCGGACTGGCCGCCCGAAGATCCGACGCCTGAAGTCGACGAGCCTCGACCAACGGCCTCAAGGGCACGCGGTGGTGCCAGGCCCCGGGCCGAGAATGCGGCAGATGATCTGGCTGTCGTCACCGGTCGGAGTGCGGTACTGCAGTTCGATCTGATCGCCTGCCTGCCCGTCGAACGGAATGGCGACGTAGGATCCGTCATCGCCGGCACGGGCTATGACGCCGGCGCCCAGGGTCTTGTTGAAAATCGAGTAGCGGGCGTTCGCCGCCGGCGCCAGCGGCCCGCCTCGGGTCTCCCAGACGGTTCGCATCCCGCCGGGCGCGTCTGGGATCATCAACACTGTGAACATCGGATCGCGCGGCGGCGGCAAAGGAATGAAGGGGCTGTTGCACGCCGCAAGGGGCAGGAGCAGCACCGCAGCGCTGGCAATCAGCGCGAGAGCGTCTCGCAGAAAGCGCCGCTTGGGCGTGCCGGGCCGACAAGACTTCACGGCAGAGCCAACAGCAAGGTGCGCGCCATCGCGGGCTCTCGCGGCTCCGCCACCTGGCGCCGCCAGGTTGCAAACCAGGGTGACTTTCACTGCCAACTTGGTTGCCTGCTTCATGGAGCGATCCGGTAGCGCTGCAGCTTCTTCTGCAGGCCGAATCGCGACAGACCTAGCGACTCGGCCGCGCGGGTCTGGTTGCCGCTGTGCTGATGCAGCGCCTCCCGGATAAGCGACCTCTCCAGGCGTTCCACCCGCGGCCGGATCTGCAGCGAATCGGCGTCGGCTCCGCTGATGCCGCCCTCGCCTTCCGCATCCGCAATCCGGGGCGAGAGATCGGCGACGGTGATGCGCGCGCCCGAGAACGCCACTGCGCGCAGGATCTCGTTCTCGAGCTCTCGAACGTTGCCAGGCCAACGGTGGGCGACCAGCTTGGCCAAAGCGGCGGGCTCCACGGTCTTGGCCGCGCTACTGCGCCCGTCGGCCTCCGCGGCGCGCCTGCAAAAGTGGTCTACCAGGAGTGGGATGTCCTCCCTACGTTCGCGCAGCGGTGGCAGGTTTATGCGTACGACCGAGAGTCGAAAGAACAGATCCTGGCGGAACTTGCGCTCCTCGACCAGTTGGCCGAGGTCACGATTGGTCGCCGCAACAATGCGCACATCGACTTTCTGCCAGCGCTCGTCGCCTACGCGCCGGAACTCGCCGTCCTGCAGGACACGCAAGAGCTTGCCCTGCATGGCGGCGGACATCTCGGCCACCTCATCGAGAAACAGGGTGCCTCCGTCGGCCACCGCGAACAGGCCGCGGGTGTCGCGGTCGGCGCCGGTGAAGGCACCGCGCACGTTGCCGAACAGGGTGGACTCGAGCAGGGTCTCGGGGATGGCGGCGCAGTTCTCCGACACGAACGGACGTTCCCGACGGCGGCCATTGAAGTGGATGGCGCGCGCGACCAGTTCTTTCCCGGTGCCGCTCTCGCCCTCGATCACCACGGGCAGGGCCGTGTCGGTCACGCGGTCAAGCAGGCGGAACAGTTCCATCAGGCGCGGCGTGCGACCGACGATCTGACGGTAGTCGTAGCGGATCGTCGCGGCCTCACGAGTTTCCTTGATCTCCTCGCGCATCTCGGTGATCTCGCGGCTGCGCGCCGACAGATCGAACTCCAATCTGCGGTTCAGTGATTCGACCTGGCGCTCGCGCCGGCGCAACTCGGCGAGCAGCCGGGCGTTCTCGATCGCGATGGCGCCCTGCTCGGCGAAATCCGTCACCAGCGCCACGTCATCGTCATCGAACGCCCCTTGCCGCAGCCGGTGATCGACGTAGATGGTACCGACGACCTGCCCCTTCACGGACAACGGGACCGCCAGCACCGAGCGAAGCCGCAGATCGCTCACCGACATGGCCTCGCGGAAGCGCTCGTCTCCGGTGGCGTCGACGGTGACAATGGCAACCCCGCCCTCGGCCGCGCGCAAGGCGATGGATCGAGACAGCTGGAACTCGGGGCCGTCGAGCGTCTTCTGATCGAAGTTGCGCGCCACCTTCACCGACAGCTCGCCCTTGGCGTCGCGAAGCAGCAGGAAGCCGCGCTCGGCATCGAGTAGATCGATCACGGTGTCAACCACGGTCTCGAGCACGCGGTGCAGCCGCAGATCGCTGTTGAGCCGCTTGTTGATGCGCAACAGACGCCGCAAGCGGCCGTCGGCACGCTCGGCCTTGCGGGTGAGCGCATCGATGGTCGCGGCGGCTTCCTTGCCGGCAGAGTCAGGGCCATCGAACAGGAAGCGCGCCTCGGGATCGGCGGCCAGCGGTCGGCGGTACTTCTCCGGGGTGAGCATGGTGACCTCCTCGAAATGCTGCCGCGCGCGCTGCGCTTGGGCCTGCCAGCCCGGATCGTTGCAGCGTCGCAGCAGACGGGCGGCCAGGATCCCGGCGCGCCAGGCGACCGGTAGCCGATCTTCGGCCATGGCTCGGGAGGCGATGGCTTCGATCTGCCGAGCGAGCGCGGCATCCTCGGCGAGTCCGACCGACGCATGCGACAGTGCGATCCGGGCCGCCGCCAGGGCCGCGTCGTCGTCGCTGCCCTCGCTGCTGGCGATCTTCAGCTCGCGGCCCGCGTCGTCAACGCGACCGAACTCGGCCAGCGTCTCGGCGCGCAGAATCCGCACGGTTCGGGCCAGGACATGGTTGCCCGCGGTCGCGAAACGCTCGGCCACGTCGGCGTACAAGGCCTGCGCCGCGGGACCGCGGCGGTCGCAGCGCAACACATCGCCGCGCAACCAGTCGGCGTAAGCACGCTCCACCGGCGTGGTCGCCTCCGCCGCCAGCCTCGCGCTCATCCGATGGGCGGCGCCCTGGTCACCCGTGCGCAGGAACAGCTGGCCCAGATTGAACACCGCCAGCACGAGATCGCCACGCGCCTGCAGCCGGCCGAGTTCGCGAATCGATCGCTCGAACTCAGAAAACGCTTCGGAATAGTGGCCACGCTCGGCCAGCACGGTCGCCAGGTTGAAAGCAGTCGAAGCCAGCAGGTGTCGATCGAAAGTTCGTTCCAGCAGGGCGAGCGCCCGGCGGTAGTCGAGGCTCGCCTCACGGACGTGGCCTGCCCACTGCTGGCACAGACCGGCGAGATAGGCGCCTCGTGCGCGCGCGAGATCCCCACCGGGCCCCGCTGCGGCTGCGTCCTCTATCTGGCGAGCCATGACCCCGGCCTGGTCAAGCAGGCCGGTCGCGGCCAGTGCCAGCACTGTAGTCTCGCGCGCGAGATCGACGGTCTCGGCTTCTTGCGGCGCGGCCAGGCCCGACAGCAACGGCCGCGCGACGTCCAGCCCCTCGCTCGGGCGGCCGAGCGACACCATCACGCGCCCCAGCCGAGCTCGCACCTTGCGCGTGGCGACGGCCAGCTCGGGCGTCATGGGGGATAGGGCCAGCAGGGCAGCAAGACCGTCGGCCAGGGTGTTGCTGGCAGCCTCCAGATCGCCGCGGCGTTGCAGCAGCCAGGCCCGACGGATGACCACAGTGCTGCGTTCGATCGCCGGAAGCGTCGGCAACCACGGCGCGTCGAGCAAGCGCACGGCCTCGTCGTAGCGCCCCAGGAAGCCCAGGGTTCCGGCAAGCCACAGCCGATCGTCGGACGACACCCGCGCGGCATCGAGTTCCCAAGCTCGGCCGAGGCTGTCGACCGCGCGCACCGGCCTGCCGCCCACGCGATCGCGGTGCGCAGCCATCACAAAGCTGGCGGCGGCCTCGCCGTCACGGCCCAGCGTCGCCAGCACCCGGGCGCGTCGCTGATCGCCTGCCGGCAACGCGGCCAGCGCCGGGCCGACGATCGTCACCAGATCAGGATCGGCGATGGCGCCGAGGATCACCCGCTCGTGGGCCTCACCAGGCAACTCGAACGTGCCATCTGCGCGAGGCCGTGCCCACCCGGCCGCCTGTGCTCGTCGTAGCGCCGGCTGCAAGCCACCTTCGAAAATGGCAGCGGCACCTGTGGTCTCGGGTCCCGGCGACGGCACCAGGGCCAGGCCAGCCAGCGCACGGCGCACGTCCGGTTCCAGGCCGGCGAAGCTGGCGGCCAGCAGCGCCTCGAGATCCAGGTTGGCATCCGCAGCCGGGAAGGTGCGATCTCGACCAGAATCCACGTCGGCCGACCCGAGCCAGCGCCTGATCAGGTGGCTTGCGATGGCCGCGTGACCTCCGGAGGCACGCGCCACGTGCCTGGCGTCCTGCGCGGAAACTGCCTTGCCGCCCGCGCGGCTTGCCAGCGTGGCGATCTCGTCGTCCGACAGGGGCGGAAGCGCGATGGTCTCCCACAAATTGGCGCCCGGGTTGCGCCCCGGATCGCCATCGACCGGGACGATCGGCAGGATGACCAGCAGCCTGCCGCTGGGCACCGTGCCGGCCGCCCACGCCGCCAGGACCAGGCTCTCCGGAGTCGGCGGCAGCACCACGATGAGAGGTCGGTGGCTAGCGCGCGATTCCCAACTGGCCAGCGTCGCCGACAGGCGGGACTCGGCCTCGCGGGACGGATCGGCCGTGCTATCCGGCGCGGCAGCGGCGAGCTGGGACTCAGGCTCGACGCCCTCCAGGATGTCGAAGTCAGGCGAACGACCCGCGAGCATGGCAAGCCGCGCGTCCCGCAACACACGCCGGATCAACGTGCGCCGACCAGCGCCCGGCGTGCCTGACACAGCAACCACCGGGACAGTCGCTTGCCCACGAGCCAGCCCTTCGATCAAGGCAGCTAGGCATTCGCGCTCGGGCTTGCGGCCGACGAAGATGCCGGACAGTGGATCGCCCGCCGGCCTGGGCGCCTCAAGCTCGATCTCCACCGGCGCCGCGGCCCCCAGGGTCAGCTGGATGATCTCGCGCAGGACCTCGCGGGCGCTGGCTGGACGATCCTCAGGAGCCGGCGCAAGCATGCGCGCAAGCAGATCATCCCAGGGCGCTGGCAGGCCGGGGCGAACCATCGACAGCACCGGCGCCAGCCCGTCCTGCATGCGACTCACCGATGGCAACCCGGTGCCAAACGGAGGCGCCCCGGCCCAGGCGGCGAACAGTGTGGCACCGAGCGCGAACAGATCCGACAGCGCTCCTCGCTCGCCCACCAGGGCCTCGGGCGCCAGGTAACCGAGCGTGCCGGTGGCACCAGCGGCCGCAAGCGTGGCGCCGTTCGATGGGACCGCGAAGGACAGGCCGAAATCGAGCAGCGCCGGATGGCCGTCGTCGCCGGCCCGATCGAAGCGCACGTTGGCCGGCGAGATGTCGCCATGGATGATGCCGCGGCCGTGCAGGTAGCACAGCCCGTCGCACAGCTCGCGCGCCACCAGCAGCCAGCGGCGTCGGCGCGTGTCTTCGTCAGGCACCGCGGCCAGGCTTGCCAGATCCGGCCCGCCGAGGTGATCCATCACCACGAACGCCCGCCCGGAATGAGGTCCCCCGTCGGCCCGACCCGCATCGTGAATGCGCACGACGTTTGGATGGGACAGCGACGTCAATGTGGCCAGCTCGGCGGCGACGCCGCGATCCTGGCCTTCGCGGTAAATCCGCACCGCGCACTGCTCGCGGCGGACCTCGTCGATGGCCAGGAACACCTCGCTCTGCCGCCCCTGGCCCAGCAACCCAGCCAGGCGATAGCGTTGATTCAGCGTCTCTCCCGGGGCGCTCACGACGTCGCCAGGGCCCTCAGCGCCAACTATATTGACCGCGTACAATCACGCAGATGATTGCACTGACTCATGTTTTTAGGAAGCGACTATTTAGTTGGCGCGCGCGCTTCCCGGTCTGGTCACCCAAGTATCTAGGACGATCGCACCAGCATCCCCTGCACCCTGATCCCGCTACCGTTCTCGTAGCCCGACGCCCACTGGAAGGTGAACAGGGTGGCGCCGGTAGTGGGGTGCTGGATCGAAAGCACGCTGCGGTCCAGGCAAGTCAGAAACGGCGCCAGTTCCCGATCCGCGCCCACCACGTCCATGACGGTCAGTCCCGAGAACGCGGGCGCCCGCGACGTCACTTGGCTTGCCGAGCCTCGGTACCTGTTCTTGTTGTCGAAGAACATCATGACGGCCGCGATGCTCCCGGCTCGCGCACCGAGATCGGATTCCATGGCGCGCACAGCTGGACACAGCGAGGGGCAAACCCAGCCCACCAATGACCATTCCGCATACCGTGGTGTCCCTTCCTGCGGGGTTCACCAGATTGCCAGACTGGCCAGACGCCCTCAGCCGACCGCGACCCGCTGAGGTCCTACGGAGATACGCTGCCAACGCCTGCTTCGCAAGGACGTTCTGCCCGTGCGAGGCCAGGCCAAACCGCGGCAAGGGTTAGTCGAGCACTAATCCAGCGTCTGTAGCGGCAGTCTCACCGACGTCGTGCCCTGCGGCGGCACCGACGGCTGCCCGCTTGCGGCCGGCTGCCCGCTTGCGGCCGGCTGCCCCGCGGGCTGGCCGGGCGCCGGCGGTCCGCCGTGCTTGTCGCGCTGTTTGCCTTCGGGCCTGGGCGGCTCGGGCTCTTTTCCGTCGAGCCTGCGCTCCTCGCGCCGACTGACGTCGTGGAGTTGCCGCATGCGCTTGTCGCCCAGCAGCGCCTTCATGTTCTTGTCGGCCTGATCTTCGATCCCTGCGAGTTCGTCGCGCGCCTGGTTCTGGGTCTTGAGGCCCGTGCGCATGTCCTCGATGCTCTGGCGGCGGCCATTCTGAACGGTAGCCACCAGTTCGTGAAAGCGGCGTTCCTCGTCGGGGCCGAGACCCAGTTCGCGCGGCGCGATCTCGCGGACCTTGGTGTCGCGCTGCTCGCGCTTCTCAGCCCACTTGGTGAATTTCTCCTGGCGTTGCAACTCGAAGACGTTCTCGATCGCCTGGGCCAGCTCCTTGCGGCCCTCGGCAGTTGCGAAAGCCTCCCGCAGTGCCAGTGATGGTGTCCCACCGCCGGACGTCGGCGAGCTAGGAGCAGGGGTGAAGGCGGGCGGTTCCACCCGAGGCGTCGGCCGAAGCGTGGCGCGGGTCACTGAGTTGAAGCTGCGAACCGGCGCCGGGGCTTCCGTTGGAATCTCGCGCAATACTTTAACTTCCTTCGATAGGTCCGCGACTTCCGACCTCAATCTGAACAGGTAGCCGGCTTGGCCTACGGCCACCAGACCCAGTACGAAGAACGCCAGGATTCCGAAGGAGCGCATGCGTCTGGTGGCATGCTACCAGCCCGACCAGTGGAAACGTTGATGAGCAGTTGATGAGCAAAGGAATCTTTCAACACCGCGACGAGAGAGGCAGTATCAAGGGCCGGTGAGTAATTTCGGCGAAATCGTTGCGCGGCCGGACAGCCTGCGGGTGAAGGCTCCTTCGCAAGTGAGCCTCGAGACTCCGCTTCACGCACTGGTCGAGCGAGCCCAGCGCGGCGACGCCTTGGCTTTTGATCAGATCATCATCTGCTGCCAGCGCAAGGTGGTGGCCACCGCGTGGCGAATCCTGGGCAACCAGGCTGACGCTCTGGACGCGGCCCAGGAGGTGTTCCTGAGGTTGTACCGCTACCTCCGCACGTTTGACACCGAGCAGAACTTCTCCGCCTGGCTTTACCGCCTGATCATGAACGCCTGTCACGACACGCGGAAACGCCGATCGAAAGAGCTCTCCCTCGATTCCGAGGGAGAGCGAGCGACTCTGGCCAATATGCGGGCCGACGACGATGTGGAGGCGTCCGCAATCGGGATGGAGGATCATGCCGTGATCGCCCGGGCGCTGGCCTCGCTGCCCGAGAAGGAACGGATGGCGCTGGTGCTGCGTGATCTGGAAGGCCTGCCGACCGAAGAGGTGGCGCGTGTGCTTGGGTCGACCCCGACCACTGTGAGATCGCAGATAAGCTCGGCGCGGTCGAAGATCCGGTTGTTTCGCGAGCGCTTTTTTCGCGAGGGAGGGGCGGCATGAGGATGACCTGCGAGCGCAGCGAAGCCCTGCTGCCCCTGGCCGTAGGCGGCGATCTGGATGCCAGGGACCAGGCTCATGTGGAGGCCCATCTTGCGGGTTGCACGCCCTGCTCGGGGCTGGCCGAGGAACTGCGCGCAAGCCAGCGCTGGCTCAAGGCGGAGGCGACACCGGACATCGGCGGCGCGGTCTACGATGACCTGCGGCGATCGATCCGGCAGCGCATCGCCGACGAGAGTCCAGCGCCCGCCCTGCTGGGATGGCTGGACCGCCACTGGCAGTGGTACCGGCGCTTCCGACCGTTTGCGACCAACCAGACGATGCTGGCGTCCGTCGCTTCGATGGTGCTCGTGGTAGGAACCCTGTCTCTGGTCTGGCCGCGCCACGGTGGCGATCTGCCAGGTGTCACGATGGCCCCGGTGCTGGCAACCCAGGTGCCTACCGAGCGGCCGGGCAGCGCCGGATCGTCCGGCGGGGCCGATGATTCGACACCTTTGCTGGCACCGTCGGGCGAGCCGGAGGGCACGCTTCCTTCCGACGACGACGAGGTCATTCCCGACTCGTCGATGCGGATCGAGATCCAAACCCAGGATCCCAGTGTGCGCATCATCTGGCTCGCCAGGGCAGAGAACTGATCGTGCACCGACGACTCGTCGGGAAGATCCTGCTAGCTACACTCGTGCTGGCACCCAGCCTGCCCGCGCGGGCCAAGCACGACAAGGACGAGAAGGAGGGCAAGGCCGAGAAGGACGGGCGGCAAGCCCCGGGCCTCAAGGGCAAGGTATTCGAGCTGAAGCACCGCAAGCCCGACGAGCTGGCAAACGTGGTGCGTCCGCTGCTCAGTGGGGTACCGGGCAGTGAGATGAAACCGATCGACCAGATGCAAACGATCACTGTGCGCGATCTGCCCGCGAACCTGACTGCCATCGAGGGTGCGCTGCGGCGCCTGGACGTTCCGACGCCGCCCAAGCCCGATGTGGAGCTCCGCCTGCGGGTGCTGATCGCGGGGCCGGACGGACCGGGCGACATCCCGGTGGATCTGGACGGCGTGGTCAAGCAACTGAAGGAGACCCTGAACTACAAGACCTACTACATGATCGCGTCGCTGAACCAGCGGATGCGCGGCGACGGCTCGGCCCGCAACAAGGGCGAGTTCAGGCTGACTCCTCCCGTCACCGAGGAGCCGAGCAGCGCCTGGTACAACTACGAAATCGAAACCAGCATCGTGCCCCAGCCAGGTGGCGGCTTGGTAACCAGGCTGCGCAAGTTGCGGTTTCAGATGGGCAGCAAGCACCTTGGCGAGGCCGACATCAACACCTCGCTGACGCTTAAAGACGGCGACAAGGTCGTCGTCGGCACCGCTAGCCTGAAGAACCGCGCCCTCATCGTGGTGGTGACCGCGCGGCTCGTCCGGCCCTGAGTTGCGCTCCCCCGCCTACTTCGAGCCGACGGCTCCAGCGCTACCCATGCGCCGCTGCAGGCGACCGCGCGCTTCCGACGCCATCTTGCGAATCTCCTCGTCCTCGTGGCCCTGCGCCACGAAGGCAAGATAATCGTCGGCCTCCTGCCCGCCGAGGACAGCGATGGCATCAAGGATCTTGCTCATCTCGCGACGGTCGCGCATGGAGCGCAGGCGCGCAATCTCCGACACCGCGCGCTCGACCCGCATCTCGACCAGAGCGCCCAGCGCCGCATCGCGCACCGCTTCGTCCTCATCGGAAAGCAGTTTGAGTAGGGTTGGTACCTCGGCGGTTAGCTTGCGCTCGCCAATGACCCGCAAGGCCTCGAGACGCAACTCGCCCGCATCGGGCGCCAGGGCGGCGCGCAACTCGGGTTCGGCCGCCGTCCATAGCCTCTGGCGGGCGATATACGCCGATGTCAGATCCCGGATCGTGCGCGCGGCCAGGCGAGCGAAGATGGTCTTGCGATCCGGCGCTGGATCAAGCGCGTAGAGCACCTCGGCACCCGCCTCGACGTCCTCGTTCATGTGCGCGGGCGCCGTGCCCTGGGGACGGGTGTCGATGCGCAGGCGCACGGCGGCCCGGGCGGCGCCCTTCTTGTTGGTGGTCACCTCCTCGAGCAACAGGTCCACCCGCACGCGCGCCACCGGCACTCCGGCGCCTGCGTCAGGATGCCCGACGGCAAAGAGGCGAGCGCCGATCAGCTGGGAACGCAGATCCGCGGCCAGCACCTGGGTATCGACGCGCCACTGGTCGCGTCCCGGCGGCCTGGCCAGATCCTCCACGGTCACCGGACCCAGCACCGGCGTGACCATGGCCTGCGCACCCGGGTCGACCGGGGCCGATTTCTTCGTGCAGGCCAAGGACAGCAGCGCGGCGAATGTCCGGCGGGACGCGCTCATCACAGAAGCTTGGTCAGGATGATCAGATCGTCGCCCGCCCTGTAGAAGTCGGGGATCACACCGGCGGCTCGGTAACCGGCCCGTTCGTAGAACCTGCGGGCACCGCCGTGGCCCTCGAGGCTGGATGTCTCGATGCGGACGAGACGGACCGCGCGCGATCGCAGATCGTCCTCGACCGCAGCCAGCAAGCGCATGCCGTGGCCCTTGCCACGCTCACCCTCGGCGGTGACGAGCCAGTAGACGTCGCAGGTAGCCTCGGTCAGCGGGGTGCGACCGAAACACGCGTAACACAAAGGCTGGTCGGCCTCGTCGACGACGATGCGCGCCTCGTAGGTATCGCCCTCAGACGGTTCCAGCGCCGCCTCGAGGAGCTCGAGCGCGCACGACACTTCTTCCGGCCTGAACGGGTTGGCCGCGAGACCTGGCGCCGATGGCGCGATCAGATCGGTGAGCGCCCTTCGATCGTGGGGCGAGGGGGATCGTATCGACGTTCTGTCGGCGGGAGAGCGCAAGATCGACGAGCCTCAGGATGACGTCCTGGTAACATAACCCACCCGCCTTGGCCGCCTTGGAGAAACCACCAGCCAGGTCAGACAGATCGCAGTTCGGGTTCACGTCGATGACGTAGGGCGTGCCGTCAGCCGCGACCCGGAAGTCCATCCGGGCATAGTCGCGCAACTCCATGGCCTCGAACGCCGCCAGGGCGGTGTCCGCGACACGGGCGCGCAGCTCGGCAGACAGACCCTCGCAACGCACCGGGCGCGTGCCCCGGTACTCGACCGAGTCCTCGACCCATTTGCCCTCGAACGAAACGATCCGAGGACGATCGGCCGGCATCTCGGAGAAGTCGATCTCGAAGAACGGGAACACCTGCGGCCCTTCACCGACCCGGCCCAGCAACGATACGTAGATCTCTCGGCCTTCGATGAAATCCTCGACCAGGACTGGCTGGCGGTAGTGGTTCAGCACAAAACGCACACGCGCATCGAGGGCGGCGACGTCATGCACCACCGATGCGCTGCTGATACCGACCGAGGCGTCCTCGCGGGTCGGCTTGACGATAAGCGGGAAGCGCAGGTCGAGCCCGTTGGTATCGGCCGTCCGAAGCACGTGACCCCGCGGCGTGCATACGCCGCTTCCGCGCAGCACGTCCTTGGCCTTGTGCTTGTGTAGCGCCAGTGACAGGGCGAACGGCCCCGAGCCGGTGTACGGGATGCCTTCGAGATCCAGCAGCAGCGGCAGCAGGCTCTCGAAGCGGTTGTCACCCTGGATCGACTCGCACAGGTTGAACACCATCGCGGGCTCGAAATCCCTGATCTCCTGCAGCGCCGCCGACACATCGCCGGTGACGCCGAAGCCGCGCGCGGCGTGGCCGGCCGCAGACAGGACGCCAACGATGTGCTCCGCGATGTCCTTGATATCCTCGCGGGCCCGATTCTCGGGATCGGCTTCGGCACCCTCGAAATCGCGGTTGTAGGCCACCGCAATGCCCTGCTTCAACCGCGCTTGCACGGTGATCGCAATCTTAGCGATCTCAGATCACAAATTGCAATCGCGATTCTTGCGATCTTGTCGTCGCTTCCTGCCGCAACGACATCTTGAACGACGAAGCGAACGCGGCAGCGAGTTCGGCCACGAGCGCAGCGCAGGTCGGCGCGCTTCCGACGAGCTTCGCTACCGAGGTCACGCGGCTGTTGCGCAGACCGCACGGCACGATGCGCGCGAAGGCGGCGAGATCGGTCGTCACGTTGAGGGCGAAGCCGTGGATCGCGACGCGGTGGCGCACGTGCACGCCAAACGCGCAGATCTTGTCGTCGCCCACCCATAGTCCGGGACAGTCGCGGCGAAACCGGGCTGCTATGCCCAGACGCGCGAGCACCACCGTCAATGCGTCCGCCATCGCCTCCATGTGGGCGAGCACGCCACGGCGCAGACGAAAAATCGGATAGCCGACCAACTGCCCGGGGCCATGGTAGGTGACGTCGCCGCCTCGGGAGGCATGCGCCAGCGCGACACCGGAGTTGGCCAGTTCCTCGGGTGAGGCCAGGACGTGCTCCGGCCGAGCGCTGCGGCCGAGGGTCACCACCGGATCGTGCTCGCACAGGACCAGGGTCTCGGGCCCCGCCGCGAGCAGGATCTCCTCGCGCAAATGCTCCTGCAGCGCCGCGGTGGCGACGAACGGAACCCGTCCTAGCCAGATCCACTTGCCGGAGGCGGACACGGCGCCCGGCCCGGAGTCCCCGGGCAAGCGGTCAGCCTTCGGACAGCTCGGCGAAGAAGTCGGCGTCCACGAAATCGACGCTGACCATGGAGTTGATGATGCCCACGCCGTGCCGGATGCAGGTCTCGGCCAGAGCTGGCCCATCGGCGACCTCAAGCGGTGAGCCCGGATCGCGCCACTCGGCGACGCCGTCCTCGGCCAGCCGGCCGGCCATCATCAAGAGGCCCTCGTCCTGCCCGCGTGCCTTGATACCAGCGCGCAATTCGCCCAGCACCCGCCGCCCGGCTGGGGCGTTGCCCGGGCGCAAGGCGATGAGACAGCGCGACGAGCGAGCGCCGCGGCCGCGCAAAGCCTCCACATAGACGGTGCTCTCCACCCGCTTGACGAAAGTAGCGGGGCCAAAGCCCTCGCGCTGCAAGAGCACCCGCGCCAGCGCTTCGAAGGCGCCCGGTGCCAGTTCGGACAAACGCTGCTCCAGCCCGGCGACGGTACGCTCTCGCAGCGCGCGTCGGGCCTCGCCGAACACGTACTCGGCTTTCTCCAGATCCAGATCGGGGGGTCTGCGGGCCAGCGCGAACAGGCCGCTTCCGGCCGGCCGCACCCGCGGACGCTGCCCGGCTCGCAAGCGTTCCTTCGGCTCGGCGGCAAGTGCGGCACGCATCACGCGCCAGGCTTCGTTGGGCTCACCATGGATGAGGCGGCGCCGGATGGCGGCGTCCGCGATCTGGCGAACGTGCACGCCACGGCCCGGAGTCTGCCCGCGCAGAATCTCGATGGCGGCATCGATCGGGGTCATGATCCGGCGGACGCCCTGTCCGCCGTCTGCGCCGGACACTTCGCCGCGCGGCGCAGCGGCGGTTGCCTCACCACCGCCGGCGGCGGCCTCGGCGTTGGCTGCGGCAAGTGCCTCGTAGGGAGTCGGCGTGCGCGATTCGAAGCTTGGCCCGCTCTCCGATAGAGACGCGCCCATGTTCATCGACGCGCCGGAGCTCGATGAGCCGCCAGCGCCTGCCAGGCCCGGCGCGGTTTCCTCTCGGCCGTTGGCACCACCGCGGCGCCGTCGGCGCCGTCGGCGCCGAGCGAAGCCGTCTTCTCGATCGGCGCCGGCCGCCAAGCCAGGGGCGCCCGGGGTACCTTCGACTGGCTCGTCGTCACCTTCCTCGCCTTCCTCACCTTCCTGGCCTTCCTGGCCTTCCTCGCCTTCCCCGCCGGCGACGTCCTGGTCGCCCTCAGCCTGAGCCGCTTGTGAGGGTGCCCCCGTGCCTGCCGCGACAGCAGCCCCTGGCGCTGTCATCAAATCGTCCCCATCACCATCGTCGTCGCTCGATTCCAGGACGCCAGTCTCCGCCAGAGCGGCCGCGCGCGCTTCGGGAGATAGCGACCCGAGCTCCAACTCGTCAGGTGAATCACTGTCGTCGCGGTCGGATCCGTTCTCACTCATCTTCGTTTCTCCCGAAGAACTCGCCCCTGTCGTCGGCCGGCCTTCGTCACGCCCGCGGCCCCCACGTCGTCGCCGGCGGCCACGCCCAACGCGGAGGCCGCCGCCGTCGGTCCTGGGGTCGCGCGCTTGGTCCTTGCTTCGGGCACTGGCTGGCCCTTCGATCGCCGCGAGGGGCTCACGTCCGCCGCGGTCGTCGCGCGGCGTACTGGGCTTGGCCTCAGGCTCGACCGGCAATGGCCCGGTCGGGTAGCGCAACAGCCCGAACACACCCGGCTTCACCCGCACGAATGGGTTGCCAGGCGCCTTCTTGATCGCCGTGGTGAGTTGGGTCTGCATCGTCACCTCGGGGGTTCGCCCGACGAAGGTGAGCAACTTCTTGTCGATCGCTCTCTCGGTCAGATCCTTGAAGTGGAGGGGCTTGCGCTCCCGCTTGAGGATCTCGAGCGCCGCTTCCAGGAACGTCATCGCGAGTGTCTTTACCACAAACCGGCTACGGCGTGGCACACGGCCGCGGAACAATAGAATTTTTTGACGGGTGCGGCACGACGAGACAATTGTGTTTCATGAGCGTCAAGCAAAGAATCGGCGTCCTGTGCGGCGGCCTGTCGAACCAGCGTGACCTGTCGATCCGAGCCGGCGAGGCCGTGGCTGCGGCCCTGGTCGAGCGCGGGCACGACGCTATGCCAGTCTTCGTCGACCGCGAAGTCGATCTGGTGCTGCGCCAGCTGCGGGTAGACACCGCTGTCCTGGCTCTACGCGGGCGCTTCGGCACCGATGGCTGCCTGCAAGGCTTGCTCGAAATGTTGGGTGTGCCGTACACGGGATCGGGCGTGCTGGCGTCGGGTCTGGCGATGAACCGCGCCAAGACCAAGGAGGTTCTGCGGCTGCATAACCTGCCGACCGCGCCCTCGTACCCGGTGCGCCACGACACCGTCGAGAACTTGATCGAGAACCATGGCTCGTTCGGCTTTCCTGCCGTCATCCGCCCTGTCGGTGCAGGTCCTGGGCCGGTGCTGGCGGTGGCTCACGACGAGATGGAGCTGGAGGCAGCCGTGGACGAAGCCTTCAGATTCGACGACGAGATCCTGGTCGAACGCTTCATCGAAGGCCGCCTGGTTTCGGTCGGAGTTCTCGACGGCCTCGCGCTGGGCGCGCTTGATCTGGGCCCCGTGGGTTTGGCGGGGCCACGCCGGCCCGAGCCGTCGGGCGACCGGGGCGATGGCCAACCGTCGCGCTTCTCGGCCGCGCGCTACCGTTCGCTCTTGCGCCTGGCGACGCTCGCGTACGAAGCGCTCGGTTGCGAGGGTGCGGCCTGCGTGGAGATGGTCGTGAGCGAGCGCTGCAACGAGGTGCTGGTCGACGTCGACGCGGCGCCCCTGTTGTTGCCCACGGCCGTGTTCCCACGCATCGCCGCCACCGCCGGCCTGAGCTTCTCCGATCTGGTCGACGATCTGCTGGCCGGTGCTCGCTTGCGCGCCCATGGTCACCGCAAGAACCGCAGGGCCACCCAGCTCGACTTCTCGGGGCCCGAGCGCCGCACGGGCATGCTGTCGGTAGCGCACTAAGCGCGACAGGGGGCCGACCACGCCTGAGCGCTGGTCGAAACCGCAGGTTTCGCGCGCAGGTCACGCTTTCGCGTTACGATCAAGGGCTTGACTCGTCGCCGACCTGGATTTCGCCGTGTGATAGCCGCTGCGGGCGCGGCCTTGCTGTTTGTGGGAGTGGCGACGGTCCTGGCCTGGCAGGTGTGGCTGCCGCAGTGGATCGAGAGCCGTCTTGGGGCCCTGATCGGCCACCGTGTCGTGGTCGGCGGATTGACGCCAGGCTTTTGGCGCATCGACCTGCGCGAGGTGCTGGTGTTCGGCTCGGCCCCATTCGATCGGGAGATCCTGGCGCGCGCGCCCCGGGTTTCCGTGGCCTTCGGCCGACGGCCGGGCTACAGGCTCTGGACGCCGTCTGCGATCGTGATCGATGGCGGTGACCTGCGGCTGCTGGGTAGTGGAACCGCACTCAATCTCGCCGTGCGGGTCACTGGCCCGCATGGGACGGGCGTCCGCAGCGCCCGTCCCACAATCGAATGGCGCGGCGTCAGTGTCACCGGCCTCTACCAGCTGCCTGGCGCGCCGCGCCTGGCCGCAAGAGCCGCGGATGCCGATCTGGCGATCGCCGCCGATGGCGGCATCACCGCCCGGGCACACGCCGCCGTGCTCGACATCGGCGGCACGATGACGATGCGGTGGGGGCAGTTGCATGCCGATAGCGGGCCTGGTTCTAGCGCGATCGATGTCAGAGCTAGTGACGGCAGCATCGAGATCCCGGCGGGGGGCACGTTGGTCGACCGTCTGACCCTGACCGCTCGTGGCTCGCGGGAAGGTGGCGAGGTCACCCTCGGTCATGCTGCCGGCGAGCCCGGCGGCGGGCCGCGCAGTCTTCACGCCACAGCGCAAGTGCTGGCCTCGACCGCTCATGTCACCATCGACACCCTTGGGCTGCGGCTGGCGGCATTGCAACCTCTGCTGCGCCGGCTAGGCATTGACCTGTCGGGCGCCGACGCCGATGTGCGGGCAGAGGCCAGCTTCGCGTTCGAAAGGCCCGAGATCCCGTTCGACGTTGCGGTCACGGCCCGCGGGCTCGATCTGCATCATCCGGCGCTCGATCTCGCCCCGTGGCGTGGCGTCGCGGGATCTGCGCATGCGCTTGGCAGCTACGACCGAAGCAGCGGCCGCATCGCGGTGTCGTCTGGGAGCGGCGAAGCGTTCGGCCTTCCCATCACCTGGCGGGGCTGGATCGAGCCTGGCGCTGAGCCACGCGGAAGTCTATCGGTCGGAACCAGCGAGCCGCTCTCGTGTGGCGCGCTGGCGCTCGCCCTGCCCGCCAGAGTGGCGGAACCGCTTCGGGGCATGACCCTGCGGGGGTGGCTGGGGCTGCACTCGACGATCAGCTTCGACGCCGCCAACTGGGACGATCTGGGCCTCGACCTGACGTTACGTCCGCTGTGCCAGACCACCCGCGAGCCCGACGCGCTGGCAAACCTGTTGCCCACACTGTCGAACGCCGCTGGTCCGGCACCCAAAGGTGGGGCCGCGGCATTGCCGCTTGGTCGCTACCACCCGGACTTCGTCCCGCTTCCGGCGATGCCGCGCCACCTGGTGGCCGCCTTCCTCACTGCGGAGGACAGCCATTTCTACCAACATCGCGGCTTCGACCTGGAGATGATCCGGCGCGCACTGGCGCATGATCTGGAGGTCGGCACCGCGGCCCGCGGCGCCAGCACGGTGACCCAGCAGGTGGCCAAGAACCTGTTCCTGTCGCCGCACCGGACGTTCACGCGCAAGCTCGGCGAGACGGTGCTGGCGTGGCGCCTGCACCAGCTTCTGCGCAAAGATCGAACCCTCGAGCTTTACTTGAACTTGATCGAACTAGGGCCTGGTATTCGTGGGCTCAAGGCAGCGGCCCGTGCGTATTTCGGCAAGGACCTACCGGCGCTGACGGCGCTCGAATCGGCGCATCTGGCGGCGCTGACCCCGAACCCGCTCGGGCTGTCACGCCGATTCAGGGACGGTCAGGTCGACGACGGCTGGCTGCACCGGCTCTACGATCTGCTCGCGATGATGAAACGAAGCGGTAGAATATCCGGCGCTGACCTGGCCGCTGCCCGCAACGAGCGGCTTACTCTCCGCAAGATCTGA
>JANPCZ010000265.1:0-8389 GCA_031431215.1 Myxococcales bacterium | reverse complement strand
AGTTCCAATCGGGAATCTTCACATTCCTGACTGCATCACCGAAATACATTGAGTCCATCGATCGGGCGTAGGCCGTCCAAAAGCAGTACGCCTGGCTCACCGCCGCGAGGGCCTTTTCGTTCTGGCTGGCCTTCTTAAGAGTCGCGCCACGGATCTTGTATGCATAGTAATTGCTGAGATACCCAAGCTGCCTGACATTCTTGATCGCTACCTCCAGATCCGCATTTCCGCGGCTGCTCACGGTATTGATTAGGTCAAGCGCGCTGTCCGCATCTGCTTGAATCTCGTTGGCCAACGTATAGGAAGACTTTGCGGTGCCGCAGTTGCCGCTAGCCGAGGTGGCGATATTGCAAAGGCTTGAGCCCTTGGCGACGGTGGTGCCGGCAAAGTCGCCGATAGTTCTGAATCCCGTCCCTCGCCCCGGATCACTCCAGCACGCTTCGGGCCACCAATGAAAATCGAGGCTCCAAGATCCCATTATGAGCTCCGTGACCCTCGGAAGCTGTCGTGAGGCCAGCGCCCACGCCCTGAAAAGATTCCCAGGAGATGCCACTGTCGGGTAGCGCATCGCGATGTAGTTTTTGAAGACATTGTCGCTAGTCTGCGGATTATACCCAAGCCGGCCCCACAGCATCTCCATGTACCCTCTCCTCTGCACCTCAAGCTGTCCGTTCATCGCGCTGTCTTTATAGAAGTACGTCCGCGCCGGATTGTACCCATCAGAACCGATATACATGCCGGTGACTGCGTCCTTATGAGGAATACCCGCCATGAAATCGCGCACGAATTTGGGGTCACCCCAGTTAAGGAAGAAGTAGTCGTCATTGCGAACAGTCAGCCATGTTTTCATGCCGGCGGCCGACACATCATCAATTCCTCCCGACCACTTCGGAGCGGACGCGGAGTACATATGGGCCTGAGCGTATTTGACCGAATAGCTGAGCGTAGCGTTGGGAAGCGACATGAGCGAAGCATACGCAGTCTTCAAAGTATCCAGATTAATCGAGAGAGCCCGATGAATGATCGTGAACTTTCGCGAGGGATTGGCAGCCAAATAGTCCCTAGCAGCCTTCCCGTAGGAGTCCCACGTCCAGTTTGTCCTGTCAGTCGCATCGCCACTCATGCCGTCGCCAGCGGAAATTCCAAAACCATCCAGCTCGGGGTAGGTAGCAATGAGCGCCTGCATGCTCTTGTACATATAATCTTTGGTTGTGGTGCTGGACTGGTCCCTTGTTATGCCCGGATATTGGCTCGAGGCGTAATCGACATAGACGTTCCAGTTGAAGAAATAGAAGGTAAGACCGCGACTGTGAGCGTGCGTCATTACCTCACGCCAGAAAGCGACCCTTTGGTCATGAGTCATTTCTTTTACGTAGCCATCGAAACCCTCGATCCTGGGCAATGACACATTGGGATAGTCTGCCAGTTTTACGAGCGCAGGAAAGGGGTGGTGAACCCATACCGACAACATGTTGTACCGGCGACGAGCTTGTTCATCGATCAGGGTCTTCCAGAAGGTCATGTCCCAGACCGAAGGAATGGACTTTTTCGCTGATGTTGAACTCCAACCACCGACATACGTTGGGATCCGCCTATCCAGCGGAAGGTTGAGTTTCATGCCGCGATTCAACAGAAAAGGCGATTCCTGGCTATTGTGGGTCCCGGTGAATCCGTTATAGGAGGTAATGTTTTCCGCAATCTGCAGGCCGCCGTACATGGCGCCGTTGTTGTCGCCGCCCAGCACCCAATATGAGGCCTGCTTTCGCCTGGTGGTGCGCAGCGCATACGCCTGCTCGCCAAGACCAGCGGGAAGCGTCCCGCCCTGTCCGGTAAGAACCGTGGTGACCGCGGTATTCGAGAAAAGCGCGATGACTACCTTCTTATTTGCATAGCCCGATGAAAGCGAAGACAAGGCAAACATCTTGACGGTAAAGCCCTTCGACTCAAGGGCAGTCTTGATGTCGCCAGCCGCGAACTGGATCTGGCCCGTCGTATTGTCTGAAAAGATCCCGACCGTTTCGGCAAAAACCACTTTCGGAAGAAGGCATTGGACAAGCAACCCTGCGACCAAGCCCGCCAAAGTGGTTCTCGCAGCCATTGGACCTTCGCTTTCCACCGCCCGACCGCGCTGGCCGGCCACTAGGGCGTTACTGTGCCCAGGGGACCCAGCCGTTCATTTTCATGATGGCAAAGCCGCTCTCGGCCCATCTCTTGTGGCCCTCCCGGCTCAGATGGGTGTTGTCGTCCATGGGAAACCCTTCGGTCGAGATCACCCCGGCGAACTTCGTCTTGCTGGGCACCAGCGCAATTTGCGGGATACAAATTTTTGCGGTCGGGCTGTCGGGGGCCTTCGTGGGGTCCGTGGCACCCATGGTCCAACCGCCCACCATCAGGGGTATGTTGGGGTCGCCCAAGTCGGCACGGATCTCCTCGGCCAGACCGACCAAGCAGTCGGAGAACTTCATCTGTTCCGCCAGGGTCGTGTGGTACTCGGTGATGTGCAACATGGTGAAGATGCCGCCGAAGGTCGCCTTGCCCTTGAGCTCGATCGCCCGCTCCATGATCTCGTTATAGAAGCCAGTGGCTGCACTCTTTCGATATTCAAGGCAGAAGGCGCCGCTCGAGCCTCGCCCGATCGACACCATGTGTGCGTCGGGCGCCAGGGAAAGAGCTGTACGCAGGATTGCCATTCCGGGTCCCGCCTGGGTGAGGGACGGGTTACCTGCCGTGGACTCCTTAGCGGGCGTCCAAATGCCGCCCTTTTTGTACATCCAGAGCTGTGGGTGGGTCCCGTGGACATAGGACTCGAGAGAAGCAGGCGTCGACGCGCGGCCCATCATGTCCGAGTGACCAAGGTGAATGAAGACGATCACCTTCTCTTTGGGAACTACCTTGCCGCCGATGGTGAGGGTCATGCCCGACGGTGGGGTGACTGTGCGATCACCAGGGCCCGCGTCGGCAACCGGCCCTCCGCCGTCCGCCGCGCGACCTCCCGTGCCTGACCCGGCGTCGGCGATGCGACCGCCAGTACCGACCGAGCCGCCAGTACCGACGGAGCCGCCAGTACCGACCGAGCCGCCGCTGCCGACCGTGCCGCCGCTGCCGCCCAAGGGACCGCCGCCTTTGCCGCCCGCGAAGGAGCCGCCTGCACCGAGGTTTGGACCGTTTCCGCCTCCAACCCCGCCCGTACCAGTGCCCATACCGGTCGCACCGGCCATTTCGGCGCCGCGCGAATCCTGTTTCGCGGGGCTACAGGCACCAAGACCGAACGCGAGAGCAGCGAGACCGACTACAAAAGGCAAACGGCAAATCGCGTGTGTACACTTCATTTTAACGAGCCTCGGTGCGCGGTTAACGAATTCATAGGTGATTCAGGTGGGTCACCGCTCGAAGCGGCGAACCTGCTGCACCTGTCCAGAATACTCGACTTCTTTCAGGCCAGCAGCTCGTTGATACGCCCGGCCCCGGCATTGTTGAACTTATCGACGGGCGCTCCGACTGCGCCGGCTAGCGTGGTGTAAAGGTCGGCCATGTTGCGCTTGACGCGCAGGAAACGTGCGCCCGTGCGCAACGCCCGGGGCCCGTCGAACACCATTGCCGCCATGGTTGGGCAGCCATGGTGCTGATTCGGGCCATCCTGCTCCATGCCGTTGCCGGGCACGATCGTGACGGTCATGCTGTCGGCCAGCGGCCCGAGGTCTTTAAGCATGGTCGCGACCCAGCCCATCGAGATCGGCGCGAGGTAGCGCAAAGCTCCGATGTAATTGGCGTGGCTTTCGTAGTTCGGGACGAACAAATCCAAATCGTTGTGGGATTCGGTGTTGCCCATAGCCACCCCGATGACGTTCGTCACCCCGCACTTGAGCGCCAGGGTGCTCAACCTGAACATCGAGTCGAACGCGACTACGCCCGGGGTGGTTCCCTGCCCGGCCATCGGCGTACCCGGAATCTTGCAACCCTCCATCTGGAGCTGCATTCCTAGGGCCTGCTCCTTCTTCTGAAACGCCTCCATCGAGGTCAGATACTCGGTGAGTTGTGCCTTCTCCTCCGCCGCCAGGCCCCGCTCGAGTCGTTTCAAGTCCTCTCGCACCATATCCAACACTCTGGTCCCAAGAACCGTCGTGGGCGCGCCCCCCGGGACGCTCGGCTTGGCGCCGGTCATGCGGAGGAGGAGGGTGTTCGCGTTCTGGGCGTGTTTGAGGGCAACGCCTGGGCCGGCGGTGAAGGCGCCGGTTGCCTCGTCCCCTTTCGCGCTCCCACCACCGAGGCCGAACAGCAAGCTCTTGACCGGCGTGTCGCGACCAAGGACCCCCGCGACATGCTGGTCGATTGAAATCTGCGAGGGGGCTGTGGACGAGCCGGCGGCGCTCAGAGTGGCGAACTTGTATCCGTGGACGAAGCTGTCGTTGATGATGCCGGTCAGGACCAGTCCGTCGATGATCACCATCCGGTCTTTGAACGGGGCGAGCGGCGCGGCGAAGGTGGGCCACTCCACCCCGGTGTTGTCCTGTTCCTGGCCAGCCACCGGTGCCTTGGTCTGGGTCGGTCCTGCCAGAACGAGGGCCTTGACTCCGGGGGGCGTGTAGCCAATCTCCGGGTGGCCCCCGGCCCAGCACTCGCCGTGGACGAAGAACAGGGCCATCTTCCGGCGCGTGGTTTGGCCGAGCGCGCGCCCGATCAGCAAGTCGCCGACCCCAAGCACCAGCGGCGCTGCGACCGCGCCGAGCCCCATGCCCTTGAGAAACCGACGGCGTGTCTGCCTCGCCGCAACCGTGGAACGAGAGTGAGTGTTCATGGTGAGCCTCCCTTGACTTCAGCGGGTACGGTAGAGAAATCCGTCGGATAGAAAGAACGCCTGCGCCATGGCGGTCAGGTCGCCGCTCGTCGCTTCGTACCGGTTGCGCGCCTCCTGTACCGTGCACGCATCGCCGGCCCCCGGCTCGCGCCCCATGAAGAACTCGAAGGTCTGTGCGGCAATGCAGTTCGCGACGGTTTGCGACGCTAGCAGCTTCGTCGTCAGCCCCTGCAGACCCTCGTACATGCCATCCTGATCCCCGCTGCCGACCAACTCACCGGTCCGGACGACCGGACGCGCGGCTTCGGTGTCGCGCATGCGGCCGTAGTCGTCGAACCCCTCGAACCCGAGCCCGATCCCATCCATCAGCCGGTGGCAGGCGGCGCAGGTCGGGTCCTTCTTATGGAGCTCGAGCCGCTCGCGCACCGTCCGCTTCGGATCCTTGGGCACGGCGAGGATGACGCCCACGGGCGCGGACGGCACCGCACCGCACAGGAAGCGCTCGTACACCATTCGGCCACGGACGACGACGGTTTGGGGTTCGGCAGGGTCCGGCGTCGCGTGTCCGACCAGCCAGGCCGGATGTCCCAGCAGGCCCTGACGCTCGCCCGTGTACGTGAACGGCTGGGGCACGGTCGCCGTGCCGGTCATCGTCGCGTTGTAGCTCGGCGCGGTGGCGGGGCTGACGAACCCGTTGCGGCTGGTCAGCAGCTCCTTGAAAAAATCCTTGTGCGCGTTCTTGCGGAGGACGCTCTCGGTGAAGAGATCCGCCTCGCGCAGCAAGAGGTCGGCCTTGTGGAACTTTTCGGTCTTGTTGACCAGGAGAACGTCGTCGAAGGCGAACAACTCCTGCACGAACTTGCGCACAGGGCCCTTCTTCTCAGCCACGGCCAGCAGGCGCGTAACGTGTCCGCGAAGGCCGTCGGGCTGGAGCACGGCTCCGCTCTTAGCGTCCGTCCACAGCGCCAGATCCGGCGGTCCGTCGGTGAGGCTGTAACTGACCGCTTCGGCGACCTCGAAGGCGTCCAGGCGCAGGCGACCGCCCTGCTCGACGCCAAGCTCGGTCCGGAACACGAAGCGCGGCGAGACGAGGAGCCCTTGCAGCGCCGCGCGAGCCCCCTCGCGGCGGCCACCCGGCGAGGCGGCGACCGCCTCGGCCCCCGTGAGGTAGTGCGCGACGTCTGCCGCGACGACCGGTCGGCGGAACAGCAGCTCCGCCTTCTGCATCAGTGGTGCCTCGAGGCATCCGCGCAGCGGCCCGGTTCCGCTCACGCACGCCGCGATCGACGCATCCGCGAGCAACCGCTCGGCCACGTCGACGGAGGCCATCGCGAGGTCCTCGGCATCAAGGGGCAAAACGCGCCGGTCACTTGCCCTCGTGGTGAACTTCGCGTTAGAGCCGCCGACGATCCCCAGTGGTGCCTTGAGGCCCGTCGGCGCCGCCAGATCGTCGTTGGCGGTGCTGGACCGACCCTTGAGCGCCGCGGCCACCGTCCTGGCGTACTGACCGTCATCTAGCCGCCACAAACGTTGGCGCGATCCCGTCGGCGGCTTCTCGCACTTGAGGGGCGGCGACGTCGTTGGAACACCCGGGGTGCCGGGCATGGCGCCAGGCGTGCCGCCAGGCGTTGAGGGTGCCGAGCCCCCGCCAGCACCCGGGAGCGTTCCACTCGGCGACTTGACACCGGGCGTAACACCGCCAGGGCCCGATTCCGACGATCCCCCGGACCCTTCGATGGCACCCGTGCAGGCAGGCGCCATAAGCAAAAAGAAGGCGGCAAGGCGGAGTCCTCTCATGGTGAATCCTCCAGATGTGGCGGGCGGGGGAGCGAGTTTCCTTGGGAGGTGTCGAGGTTGGGCTCGGCCAGGACTGAGGTCTATGGGCCGGTCGAACCCTTCTTCATTGGGCCTTTCGGACAGGGCTTCGTCGCCACGGTAGGTCACAGCGTGGCGGCGCGTCACTACCTCCGCCGGGGGGCAGCGCATCTCGGATCGCTGGCGCCGCCCACCGTCGAGGGCAGTGGGCCGGGACTCTGGTCGAGTGCGTGTGTCATAATTGCTTATAGAGAAGTATGTTTTTGACACTATCTACAGTGGCACTATGATCACACTACGATGGCGCAGGATGCCTCTTCGTATGTGGACCGAGACGCCACCCGGGCGCTGAAGGCAGCGCTCGATGATTTCCCCGTCGTCGTGCTCACGGGCCTTCGACAGAGCGGGAAGACGACCCTGCTGCGCGAAGAGCCCGTCCTGGCCCAGCGCGCCTACGTCACCCTGGACGATTTGGGGCAGCTGCAAGCCGCTCGCAGCGATCCGGCGGGGTTTATCGCTGGCGCCGAAGCGCTGACCATCGACGAAGCGCAGCGTTGTCCCGACCTGCTGCTCGCCATCAAGGCCGCCGTGGATCGCCGGCGCAAGCCCGGCCAATTCCTGTTGTCGGGCTCCGCGCAGATTGGCCTTGCCGCTGGGGTTTCGGAATCGCTGGCGGGGCGCGCGGCGTACCTCGACCTTCACCCCATGACCTTGCGGGAGCACCAACGCCGGACGAACGACACGCTATTTCTACAGAGGCTCTTCGCTGGCGACACGCCAACCACCGGCGGAAACACCGCTGCCGTCACGACCGAGGAGATCTTGCGCGGAGGTATGCCCGCCGTGTGTCTGGACGTGGCGCAAGACCGGCAGGCCTGGTTCCGCGCCTACGAGCAGACGTATCTCGAACGGGATGTCCGCGACCTCGCGCGCATCAGCGACCTGATCCCCTTTCGCAATTTCTTACGGCTGGCGGCCTTTCGCACGGGCCAGATCCTGAACACCAGCGATCTCGCGCGCGACGCCAAGCTGTCCACCGCCACCGCGACCCGCTACCTCTCCGTGCTCGAAGCCTCGTTCGTCATTCGACGATTGCCGCCATTCCTCGGCAACCGCGCCAGCCGTCTGATCAAAGGCAGCAAGCTCTACCTGGGGGATTCCGGAATTGCCGCGCATCTTGCTGGCGTCGACGATGTCGGCCCCCGATCCGACGAGCCGCTGCGCGGGGCGCTTTACGAAACGTTCGTCGCCCAGAACCTCGCCGCTTCGTTGGCGGCGCACTGGCCCAAAGCGACCCTCTCTTTCTGGAATGTTCAGGGCCGTCACGAAGTCGACTTCGTGGTCGAGGTGGGCCGCGACTGCCTCGCGATCGAGGTCAAGACCGCCGCTCGTGTCAGCGAAGCAGATCTGGGCGGCCTGCATGCATTTGTCGCCAATACCCCCCGCTGTCGAGCCGCGATCCTTGCCTACAATGGGCCGACAGCGATGAAGCTGGGTGACCGGATCTGGGCCGTGCCGCTGCGGCAGTTGCTGGCGTAGCCGACGACGACCCGCGATAGGGCCCCTCGCTCCATGCGGGGTTGCCGAAGGCAGGAGCCGCCGCGCGGGCCGCCTTACGGCGTCAGAGGTCGACCGGCGTCCCGTGATTCAGGTAGTGATTGCCTACGCGATCCCCGGTGGTGCTGGCCGGAGGCTGTGGCGGCGCCTTCAAAACCGGCCGGTACTTGAAGTTTGGTAACTACAAGCCCGCCGGCGGTCGCAATGCCGAATACGGCGGTC
>JANPCZ010000264.1:0-12703 GCA_031431215.1 Myxococcales bacterium | reverse complement strand
CGCCGATCTGCTCGGCGACTACCTGGGCGAACTGGGCGATGGCAAGAAGAATCAGGTCACCCTGTCCGACGCCGCGGGCACCGTCGTCGACAGCGTGAACTACTCGGCCGAGTTTCCCTGGCCCATGGGCGCCGATGGCCTCGGCCTTGCGCCGTCGTGGGTGCCGATGGCCGAGACACATCAGTTCATGGGCCGTTCGCTCGAGCGCATTAGCGTCGACGTGTCGGGCTCGGCGGTCGAGAACTGGGAGGCCTCTGCGATTGATGGCGCTACGCCCGGTAAGCCCAATTCGGTCGCCGGCAAACCCAGGGCGGTCGTGATCGAGGTATCGGCGAAACCAACCGGTAGCGCCGAGCCCCTGATCCAGCCTGCGAACAAGGTCACCGTGCGCGCTCGCTTCTCGGAGCTGGGCATGGTCACCGGTGTGGCGATCGAGTACTTCACCGACGATGTCGCCCGCACCGACGAGAAGACCACGACCCTGATGGCCACCAAGGCCGACATGTTCTACCAGGCCGAACTGCCGGCCGCCGCCGCCAACAGCATCGTGCGCTACCGGATCCTGGGCGATCGAGGCACCGGCAAGCCCGAGGTGATCTCGCCCCGCCCCACCGATCCCAATCCTTGGCACGCCTACTTTGTGAACCCGGACGCCCCCGGCAAGACGCGCGCGTACCATGTTTTCATCTCGCCGACCGAGTGGGGCAACATGTGGCGCAACGTCGAGCCGGGCTTTGTCGACGGCTGCGGACTGGGCGAGAAACCCGCGTGCACCTTCTGCGCGGTCAACCAGAAGTGGAACGACAGCGTCCCGGCGGTGTTCGTGTCGGACGGCCGGGTGTTCGATGTGCGCACGCGCTACCAGGGCGGCAAATTCGCGCGCCTGACGGGCCGCCCGTTAAAATCCTGGCCGTTTCCGAAACCCGACTACGGCCACATGCCCACTTTCCAGGCGCTGGGCTGGAAGGTCAGCTTGCCCAAGTACGCGCGGTTCGACGGCGCCAAGTCGATCAAGCTGAACAAGCGCACCCAGATGTGCACCGGCATTCCCGACACCGTCGCCGCGCGCGTGTTCGAGTCGGTAGGCATCCCCCAGCCCAAGATGCGCTACGCGCGTCTCTATGTGAATGGCGGCTACTACCTGTACGCGATGGAAGTCGAGGACATGGACGAAAACTTCCTGGCCCGCGGCTTCCCCGGCAAGGCGGTTGGCGATCTGTTCGACTGCAACGCCATTCGTTGGGATGAGGGGCCGTGGGGCTGGGGTGATTTCCGCGTGCTACAGCCGTTCTGCAATTACACCGAGGAGCAACGCTACGCCTACACCTACGAGCGGAAGACCCTGCAGTGGAAGGACAACCTGGAGTTCATCACGCTCATCAAGGGTCTGCATGCAGCGCGCGCTGTTGGCAACGACGCGGTCAAGAAGTACCTCGACGACAACTTCGATCGCGACAAGGTCCTGCGCCACATCGCGGTCATCAACTGGGCCGGCGCGTGGGACGACATCTTCCACAACTACGATCTCTACAAGCCACCGGGCGGCAAGTGGATGTTGATGTCAACCGACCTCAACCAGCTTCTCACCGGGATCGCCGTAGACGTGCCCACCAACGTGAGCACGCTGGGCAACGTTGACCAGTCGCTCTACCTTGGCAAGGAGGGCGAGCCGTTCAACTATCGCAACCGTTGGAACTTTCTCAAGGACTCGTTCCTGACCGTTTTCAAGGCCGAGTACGACGAGCTACTGAAGAAACTGGCGCAGTCCGAACTGGCACCTACCACGGTCGAAAAGTACGTCGACGACGCGGCCGCCACATTCGACATGGCAGACGCCAGTCAGTCCCTTTCGGCCGGCAACTGCGACGCGCCCGCGACCCAGGCCACACAGATCAAGAACTTCGTCCGCGGCCGCTACGACGTCATGAAGACGCGCCTCGGGTTCTAACCGTCACAGGGGTAGAGCGCAGTCCTCCGGCGCCCGGGTCGAGCCGCCACGCAAGATGACTCTGTGTCCGTGCTTGTCGCCGCCCGACGGCGCGGGGTACGCTGCTTGCGCTGATGCGCCTTTCTGCCGTGACCGTCCTGGCTTTGCTGGCGCCAGCATCTGTATGGGCGCAAGGCGCGGCGGTCGACCCGGGCGAGGAGACCGAGATTGACGACGCGGCCGAGCCTGCGTCGACCACGCGCGTGGCTTGCCTGGAAGACGCCGACGCCGAGGGCTTTCGCCGCAAAGGCGTTCAGAAGAAGGACTTCACCAAGCGCCTGCGCTTCGAGTTGGCTGGGGTGGGCGGGCTGTACGCCTCGGACGTGCTGTCGTCGACCTACACCTTCGGTGGCGCGCTGTCGTTCTTCCCGTCGGAGGACTTCGGCCTCGAACTCATGCTGACGCGGACGCCGGTGCAGTTCCGTCTCGAGCAGCCCTACCGGGCCTTCGATCAAGAGCAGCACTTTGTCGCCGGCATGGCCACGCAGATCGCAGCCGCGCTGACGTTTTCGCCGTTCCACGCCAAGTTCAAGGTCACCGAGGCCACCATCGTGCACGGCGATCTGTTTCTGGTCGCCGGCGCCGGGCGCACCTACCACGACTCGGTTCAAGGCATCACCTGGCAAGCCGGTTTCGGCATGCGGCTGTACCTGTGGCGGCATCTCGGCCTGCGTTTCGACGTGCGTGACTTCGTGTTGCCACAAGAAGTGCTGGGACGAGGTCACATCACACACAACCTGACCGTCCTGGGAGGAATCGGCCTGTGGGTGTGGTAGCGCGTTCGGCTGCGGTGTTCGCGGCCGCCGGGTTGTTGCTGGCGCTGCCGGGTGAGCGCGCCGGCCTGGCCGCGCCCGAGGAGCCCGGCGCCTGCATCGACCAGGACATCAAGGCCGATCTCGACGCCAAGCGCCGGCGCCGTTCGGTACGAGAGCGCCTCGTGCAGAAGACCAACCGTCACGAGCTCACCCTGCGCGGCGGTGAATACGTGTCCGACATCTTCGACGCTACCTGGGTCGCCGGCGGCGCCTACACCTATCACCTGACCGAGGACTTCGCGGTCGAGGCCAGCGGTTCCTACACGCGCATCACGTCCGCGGGGGGACCCGAGTTGGAGCGCGCGTTCAAGGTGCTCGAGGGCCGGCCACGCGACGCGCTGCTGTTCGCGACCAATCTGGTCTATGTGCCTCTCTACGCCAAGTTGCAATCGGGCTCGTCGATCGTGCACTTCGACGTGTTCGTCACCGCGGGTGCGGGCGTGGTCGATTCGGTGCTGTCGAGCGGTATCGCGGGCAACGCCGGCTTTGGCTTCGCGTTCTTCCTGGGCCGTGCAGCGGCGGTGCGTATCGACGTGCGCGACTACGTCTATCGGCAGCAGCTTCTCGCGCGCAAGGTTCTCGTCAATGATGTCACCGCGACCCTGGGCTTCAGCCTGTTTCTTCCCTTCACGGAGTGACCACGAGTGACCAACATGCGGACGATACCGATGGCGCTAACCGGTTGCCTCGCGCTCTTGCTGGCAGCGCCTGGGTTCGCGGCGCCCGCGCGGGCAAGGCCACGGCCGGCGGTGAAGGCGCCGGCGAGCAAGCGGGTGCCAGCGCCGGCGCCGACTCCGCCCGCCGAGGCGGCGCTGCCCGCACCGCCCGCCAGCAATGAAGCCCTCGCGCCTACCGCGGCAGCTGTGCCAGCGTCGGCGCCCGCGCCGGCCGTGAAAGAGGCGCCGGTCGCGCCTGCCGCCGCCGACAAGTCGCTCGACAAGGACAAGGCCGCGGATGTGCAGGCGGCCGGCGGCGCTGCGAACCTGGACAAGCTGCGGGCTGACTACGCCGAGTTGCGCGACCAGCTGTTCAGATCGCGCGCGCGGCGCGAGACGCTGGAGAGCGCGCTGCTGTCGACCCAGGTGTTGACCACGCTGCGCTTCGATGCCAGCCGCCGCTATTTGTGCAAGCACGCCGAGGTACGCCTCGACGGCGTGCGCCTGTGGGAGGCAAGCGAGGGCGGCGTGGGCGACAAGCCGGTCACTCTGGCGCCTAAGAGCGCGCCGCCCGGCCCCCACGTGCTGTCCGTGCGGGTCGAAATCCGTCCTCGTGACAACCCCAAGCTCGGCTACGTGTCGGAACAGAGCTTCAGCCTCAACCTGAACGAGGGCAAGAAGACCAAGGTTGAGATCACCATCGACGAGGATGGCAGTCTGCCGTCCTACAACCCCGACATCGAAATCGAAATCGACGAGGACAAGTAGTCGTGGCCCTCGAAGTGAAACGGATCGATGTGCGCGGTTTCGACGCGGCCAAGTTGCAGAAGCTGAACCTGTTCGAGACGCCGCGCTTCTTCTGCGATGTGTATTGCTTGGAGCCCGGGCAATCCCAGAAACCGCACAAGCACGGCGACGCCGACAAAGTCTACGCGGTGCTGGAGGGCGCCGTGGTTGCCCGGATCGGTACCGAGTCGGCGCACCTCACGGCCGGCGATGCCGTGCTGGCCCCCGCGGGGGTCGATCATGGCGTCGAGAACCTGGGCCCAGATCGCGCGGCGCTGCTGGTGTTCATGGCGCCGCGTCCGTGAGCGACGCACTAGCCGTGCAGCATCCGTAGCGTCTCGGCGCGCGTCGGCAAGCTGGGCTGGGCGCCGCGACGGGTGACCGAGACAGCGGCCGCGGCGGCCGCGAAACCAGCGGCATCGACCGGCGCCTGCCCCTCGACCAGGGCGATGGCGAAGGCGGCGTTGAAGACATCACCGGCTGCGGTCGTGTCGACGGCGGTGACGTTGAAGGCGGGCACAAGCGTCGCGCCCGCGGCAGTCACGACCAACGCGCCCGCCGCGCCCATCTTGACGATCACGTTGTGAGCGCCGCGGTCGCGCAACACGCGCGCGCCTGCTTCGCCGGCCGCTCCTGCCAGGGCGACAAGCTCGCTTTGATTCGGTGTCAGCCAGTCGATCAGGGGGTACAGGTGGTCGGGTAACGGCTGCGCCGGGGCGGGGTCGAGGAGCACGACCGCGCCGGCGGCACGCGCGGCACGCGCGGCGGCGACCACCGTGTCCATCGGAACTTCGAGTTGCAGAAGCACCGCGTCTGCAGACGTGAAGCGACCCAAGTGACCCGCGAAAGCCTCGGCGCCAAAGCTACCGTTGGCACCAGGCACAAGCACGATCTGGTTCTGCCCGCCGTCGTCGACCTGGATGAACGCCATGCCGCTCGACACCGATGGATCGACGCCGACACCATCCACGTCGCAACCAGCGGCGGCCAGGTTATCGCGCAGCCAGGCGCCGTGGCTGTCACCGCCTACCTGGCCAATCATCGATACCGCAACCGACGGCCCGCCCAGCTTGGCGGCGGCATGGGCCTGGTTGCCGCCTTTGCCGCCGGGGAACTGTTTGAACGCGGAACCAAGCACGGTTTCGCCGGGCCGCGGGAAGCGCGCCACGTTGACCACCAGATCGGCGTTCAGGCTGCCCACGACAACGATGTGCCTGGGCCGGGTCACGGAGGCAGGCCCTCGGGCACCACTGTCGGCTTGGCGCCGCACGACGCTCGTACCATAAGTTGGGTCTGCAGATACACGCGCTCGAACGGCCGGCCCGGCTCGCGGATGCGCGCAAGTAACAGGCGGGCCGCCGTTGCGCCCAGCTCGTAGGTCGGCTGCGCGATTGCGGTCAGCGGCGGGTGCAGCGCCGCGGTCCACGGCATGTCGTCGAAGCTGACCATCGCCATGTCTTCGGGGATGCGCAGCCGCCGCTCGTTGATCGCGCGCAACGTGCCGAGTGCCGTCATATCGCTGCCCGCGAAGATGGCGCGCGGTGGTGATGGCAACGCCAGAAGCTTGCGGGTCGCCTCGTAGCCGCCCTCGGGGCGAAACGGCGCGTGCAGGATGAGCGCGGGGTCGGTCGGCAACCTGGCCTCGGCCATGGCCGTCAGGTAGCCGGCCAGACGCTCGGTCGCGGTCGAGACATTCTCGGGGCCAGTGATGATGGCGATGCTCCGGTGGCCAAGCGCGATCAGGTGGCGCACCGCCACGGCTGCGCCCTCGGCATTGGCAACGGTCACGCTATCGGCCGCAAGGCCAGGCACGAACCGGTCGATGGCCACCAACGGGATGCCGCCGTCGACGACCTCGCGGTAGGCGCGCGGGCCCTCCAGCCCGGGGACCAGGATAAGGCCGCCGACGCCCTCGGCGCGCAGCAGATCCAGGTATTGTTTCTCGCGCTGGGGATCGTCGTCCGAGTTACCCAGCAGGAGTGTGTAGTCGGTCGCGCGCAGCAGATCCTCGATGCCGCGGATGACCCCGGTGAAAAACGGATTCTGGATGTTGGGGATGAGCACGCCGATGGTGCGCGTGGTGCGCGCACGCAGGCTGCGCGCGATGCGGTTCGGCTGGTAGTGCAGCTCCTTGGCTACCGCACGCACCCGGCTGGCCAGGGTCTCGCTGACAACGTTCAGGCCCGCCAGCACTCGCGACACCGTGGCGGTTGACACACGCGCCTTGCGGGCCACGTCCCGGATGTTGGCGGGCTGGGTGACGCTGGGGCCTTTCCGGGACCGAGGCATGCAGGTTCCTTTTCAACTGCCCCCGAGGCGCCGTCCAGCGGAAAAATTTTACCGCGCGGGTGTGGCACTATCACTACCTCGCTGAACGCGGCATGAATATGGACCTGACCTACCTGTTCATCCTCGAAAGCGTGCGTGAGCGGTTCCGCCGATCGGACGTGTTCGGGAAGGTCTTCGACGCGTGACTCCCATCTCCGCCGCCCCCGGAGTCGCCACTCGGGTACGGTCGCGGGTGCTCCTGTACGCGGTCACGCTGGCGGTGATCACGTACATCGACCGCGTGTGCATCTCGCAGGCCGAAGCAGCCATCAGCCGCGACTTTCACCTGACGCCGACCCAGATGGGCTACGTGTTCGCGGTGTTCACCTGGTCCTATGCGCTGCTTGAGATCCCGGGCGGGTGGCTGGGCGATCGCTTCGGTGCGCGCAGCGTGCTCACCCGCATCGTGCTTTGGTGGTCGTTTTTCACCGCGGCCACTGGGTGGGCGTGGAGCTACACATCGCTGCTGGTTACCCGCGGCCTGTTCGGCGCCGGCGAGGCCGGGTGTTTTCCCAACATCACGCGCGCCCTCAAGACCTGGTTGCCCGCCGACGAGCGGGTGCGCGCGCAGGGCATCGTGTGGCTGTCAGCACGCTGGGGTGGGGCATTCACGCCGTTGCTGGTGGTGGTGATCCTGAACTACGTTTCGTGGCGGGTGGCGTTCGGCATGTTCGGCGCCCTTGGCGTGGCGTGGGCGTACTTCTTTCGGCGCTGGTACCGCGATAACCCGCGCGACAACCCGCAGGTCAACGCCGCCGAGCTTGCCCGCATCGGGCCCGGCGATGGTGCCGGCGGCGATCACCACCGCGTGCCGTGGCGGGTGTTTCTGACCTCGCGCACCGTCTGGCTCTTGTGGCTGCAGTACGCTTTTCTCTCGTACGGCTGGTGGTTCTACATCACCTGGTTGCCCAAGTACCTGCGCGACGCCCGCGGGCTCGACATCAAGAAGGGCGCGCTTCTGGCCATGTTGCCGCTGTTTCTGGGCGGGATCGGCTGCCTGGTGGCCGGATCGTTCGGCACGCGGCTGGCGCGGTGGATGGGCAGCATGGCGCGCGCGCGGCGATTGCTCGCGTGCGTCGGGTTCGCCGGTGCGTCGTTGTTGCTTCTAGTCTCGGTCAGGCTGGCGGATCCCTTCTGGGCGATGCTGGCGATGGGCATGGCCAGTTTCAGCAATGATCTGACCATGCCGGGCAGCTGGGCGGCGTGCATGGACGTCGGCGGCCGTCACGCCGGCACGCTGTCAGGCAGCATGAACATGATGGGCAACCTGGGCGGCAGCATCGCGCCCATCGCGACCGGGGCCATCTTGCAGGCCACCAACAACAACTGGGCGATGACCTTCTATGTCTCGGCGGCGCTGTATTCGCTCGGGGTGGTGGCCTGGTTGTTCATCGATCCTGTGACGCCGCTCAAGGGCAGCACGCCGGCTTCTTCGCCTCCGGCGTGACGTTGCCGCCGCCGCGGCAAAAGGAAGGGGGGGAGCTGAGCCCTCGCTAGCGATGACGATGTGCGGTACTTCACGCGGGCGCAGCGCCAACCAGAGCGACCAAGCAGAAGCCGCCCCGCACTTCGCGTGGTGGCGAGTATAGTGATCATGGCTTTGTCGGGACGCGGGGCATGAAAGCACTGACGTACGCGGCGGGGATCGTGGCCGGCCTGGCCTTGCTGCCCGCCGCGCGAGCTGCCGATCAGGTTGCGCCACTCGGCGAGTACACGCCCGAGCAGCGCGGTTTCTGGGCCTTCGTGAAGCCCGTATCGCCGCCCGTGCCGGAATTTTCCGACGCTGCTGGCCGAGCGTTCGTGAAAAATCCCATCGACGCGTTCGTGCTGGCTAGGTTGCGGGCGGCGGGGCTGGAACCCAACGGCCGCGCCGATCGCGCGACGCTGTGCCGGCGCGTGTACTTCGATTTGGTGGGCCTGCCACCGACCCCAAACGAAGTCGCGGCGTTCGTCGCCGATCGCGCGTCCGATGCCTACGAGAAGCTGGTCGAGCGGTTGCTAGCCTCGCCCCATCACGGCGAGCGCTGGGGCCAGCACTGGCTGGACGTGGTGCGCTTCGCCGAGACCGACGGCTTCGAGTACGACACCTACCGCGCCAACGCCTGGCGCTACCGCGACTACGTGGTGCGCGCATTCAACGCCGACAAGCCCTACGACCGTTTCTTGTCCGAGCAGATCGCGGGCGACGAGCTTGGCCCCGACAACGACGAGATGCTGGTGGCTGCCGGCTTCAACCGGCTGGCGCCGCTGCGCAGAAACGCGGGCAACCAGGAAGTCGCAAGGTCTCGCAACGAGGTGCTGACCGAGATGACCAACGTCGTCGGCGCTGCGTTTCTCGGGGTCACCATTGGCTGCGCCCGCTGCCACGATCACCGCTTCGATCCGATCAAGCAGACCGACTACTATCGGCTGCAGGCGTACTTCTCGGCGACCCTCAGCAAGGATGTGGTGCGCTACACCCCCGAGCAGCGTGCAGCCTGGCAGGTCAAGGCCGGGCCGATCACGAAGGAGATCAAGCGCACCCGGGCGGCGCTCGACAAAGCGTCCGACGACAAGAAGCCCGAACTTGAGCGCATCCTTGTCGATCTCGAGGACCAGCTGCCGCCGCCGCTGCCGGCGCTGTTCTCGGTGGTTGAAGACCTGGAGCGGAGGCTCCCGATCCGGGTGCTCAAGCGCGGCGAGTTCGACTGGCCGCTCGGGCGGGTCGGCATGCGGCCGCTGGGGGTGCTGTTGCCTGACCGCGCGCCGGAACTATCCGAGGACGAGAAGCAGCCGCGTTCGGCGCTGGCGCGCTGGATGACCGACGCCGATAACCCACTCACCGCCCGGGTGATGGTGAACCGGGTGTGGATGCAACACTTTGGCCGCGGAATCGTGGCCACACCGAACGACTTCGGCAAGAACGGAGCGCGGCCCTCGCACCCGGATTTGCTCGACTGGTTAGCGCGAGAGTTTGTTGGACGCGGCTTCAGTCTCAAGGCCATGCACCGGCTGATGTTGTTGTCGAGCACGTACCAGCAAGCGTCGGTACCCGGTGCGGGCCCGGCGCAGCTGGCTGCCACCAGCATGGATCCAGACAATATCTTGTTGTGGCGGGCGAACCGCCGGCGGCTCTCGGCCGAGGAGCTGCGCGACGCGATTCTGTCGGTGGCCGGATCGCTTGCATCCAAGATGGGCGGTCCCGGGGTGATGGTGCCGATCGAGAAAGAGCTGGTCAACGCTCTGTACAAGCCATCGCAGTGGGAGGTGACCAGCGATCGGGCCGAGCACGCTCGCCGCAGCATCTACCTGATCGCCAAGCGCAACTTGCGTCTGCCGTTCATGCAGGTGTTCGACGCTCCCGACATGCAAGTGAGCTGTGCCAGCCGCGACCAGAGCACGCACGCGCCGCAAGCGTTGGAATTGCTCAACGGTGATCTGGCCAATACGCAGGCTGAGCTGCTCGCGGTGCGCCTGCGCAAACAGGCCGGGGCCGATCCGCGCCGGCAGGTGACGCTCGGCTATCGTCTGACGACGGGGCGCTCGCCGACAGTGAAGGAGCTGGCGCTGGCGGTGGAATTCCTGCGCGCCGGCAGCCTGCGCGAGTTTGCGCTGGCGACCTTCAATCTCAATGCCTTCGTCTACGTGAACTGAGCAACTGATGAAGCACCTTCCCCGGGCTGACTTTCGTCTGACCAGAAACCGACGCGAGTTCCTCGGCGATGCCTTCTGCGGCTTCGGCGGGCTCGCGTTCACCCACCTGATGTGGCAGCAGGAGCTGCGCGCCGGCACGATCAATCCGCTGGCGCCCAAGCCGCCGCACCTGCCCGCCAAGGCGAAGTCGGTCATCTTTCTGTTCATGGCCGGCGGGCCCAGCCACATCGAGACATTCGATCCCAAGCCCGTGCTCAACAAGCTGCACGGGCAGAAGCGCCCGCCCAGCTTTGGTGAGGCCAAGTATCAGTTCATCTCGCCCGGCGCCCGGCTGATGGGCACCAAGCGCACCTTCAAGAAACATGGCGAAAGCGGCATCGAGGTATCGGACCTGTTGCCGCGCACGGCGGAATGTATCGACGACATCGCGGTCATTCGGTCGTGCTTCGGCGACATGGTGGTGCACTCGGCGGCGCAATACCAGTTGATGACCGGGCGGGTGGTGCCGGGCTTTGCCAGCATGGGCGCTTGGTCGGTGTACGGACTCGGCAGCGAGAGCGAGTCGTTGCCCGCCTACGTGGTGTTGCCCGATCCCAAGGGCGCGCTCGAGGGGGGCCAGCCGATGTATGGCAACGGCTTCCTGCCGGCGGTGTACCAGCCCACCATGTTCCGTCCCGGCAAGAAGCCGGTGTTGAACCTCCAGCTGCCGGCCGCGGTGCCGCTTGCGCAGCGGCGCAGGACCGTGGACCTGATCCGCAACCTGAACCTGACCGGGGCCGCGCCCGACGACGGCGAGCTCAACGCGCGCATCAACGCCTACGATCTCGCGTTCAAGATGCAGACCGAGGCGCCCGCGGTGCTCGACGTGGCCAACGAGCCCGAGGAGACGCGCGAGCTTTACGGCATCGGCAAGCAGCCCACTGACGATTACGGCCGGCGCTGCCTTCTGGCGCGGCGGCTGGTCGAGAAGGGCGTGCGCTTCGTGTGCGTGGTCGCGGGCGGTGGGCCGGGCAAGCTGCAGTGGGATGCGCACGAGGACATCGAGGAGAACCACCTGCGCATGGCCGGACACACCGACCAACCGGTGGCTGGTTTGCTGACCGATCTCAAGCGCCGTGGGCTGCTGGACCAGACGCTGGTGGTGTGGGGCGGCGAGTTCGGACGCTCACCGGAGTCGCAGGGTTCCAAGGGCCGCGACCACCACAACCTGGGCTTCACCATGTGGATGGCCGGCGGCGGCGTGAAGGGTGGCCGCGTGGTCGGCGCCACCGACGACATCGGCCTGCACGCGACCATCGACCCGCACCATTTTCGGGATATCCACGCGACCATCTTGAACCAGATGGGCATGGATCAGAACCAGCTGACCTACCTGCACCTCGGCCGCAAGGAGCGACTCACCGAGGTGGAGGGCGACGTGATCGAAGAGCTTCTCTAACCGCGGCGGGCCCGGGCGCTACCAGGGCGGCTACGTCCTTGTCGCCAATGTTCCGACACAGCCAGCTCGACCAGATTGTCCGTCTCGGCGTGGGCGACGGTCTCCACGCGCCGCGCTGGCTCGGCGTGATTAGACACTCTTCCACAAAAGGCCTAACCGAAACGTTTTTCAGCGCCATAACATCATATGGAACCAAGCGGGTTGCTGTCGGGACGTGGCCCACAGCGCCGCGACCGCATGGCAGTAATCCAGAGTCGAGATGGTCACCGCGTCGAGGCAATTCGCTTTGTAGCGGACCGCGTTCGGGCACCGGACAGCTGGGCACCGAGGACACCTAGTATCGCCCGCTGCCTGTCGCGGCCAGGCTGGCTTGCCGACAGGAAAAACCGCGGTTTTCGCCTTTCTCTGCGCCCCGTTACGCCTGTCCTATTGCCCCCTGATCCCCCTTTTTAGATGAACTTTTTTGTAATCGTTTCCAGAAATTGCCTGTCTGACGATCGAGTCGCTTAGGGCCGTTTGCGGGCCGTCGATTCACCAAGGTCGGCGTGCCGATCGTGCGCCTCCGCAAGGAGGCCACCATGGCCGGATCAACCAGGCCGGAAAAACGCATTGGCAGAAAGGGCACTTGCCCTCACTAGCCACAAGAAAGGTTGCGAAGTCATGCAATCACGCGAGTCGCTGTTCGGACGCGTATCCTTTGTGACCCTAGTGGTGGGCCTTTCCGTCGCGGGGCTCGGTTGCACGGGCACCATCGACCACGCCGCCGGGGACCAGTCCGGCCGACCCGATTCAACGGGGGCAGGGCCATCGGCGGGGCCGGGCGTGACAGGCTTGCCGGGAGCCCCGCCGGGCGGGCCTTCTGGCCCTGGCGGGACGCCGAGCCCGGGCAATCCCGGGGGTCCTGTTCCGCCCGGAGGTATGCCTGGGCTGACGGGCCCAGGCGGCTCGATCCTGGGACCGGCCTCCGGGCGCCGCCTGACCAACGTCGATTACGCCAACACCCTGGGTGAGCTGTTCGGATCTGCCTACCAGGCGATGGCGGCCGAGTTGGACGCTGGCG
>JANPCZ010000263.1:0-13253 GCA_031431215.1 Myxococcales bacterium | reverse complement strand
GGACGGAGCCGCCGCGCTTGAGGCGCTCGTCGTCCATCGCGAAGCCCTTGATGGTGAACTCCTCGACGACGCGCGTGGCCCACTTGCGGAACTGCACCGCGCGCTCGGAGTTGACCTTGTACCCGACGGCGATGATGGCCGAGAGGTTGTAGTGCTTGGTGTCGTAGGTCTTGCCGTCGGCGGCAGTTATTCGAAAATTTCGAATAACTGAGTCCTCCTCCAGCTCGCTGTCCTCGAACACCTTCTTCAGGTGGTAGTTGATGGTCGGGGCCTCCACGTCGTAGAGCTGCGCCATCATCTTCTGGCTGAGCCACACGTTCTCGTCGGCGTAGACAGCCTCCACGCCGCCCGTGCCGCTGGCCGCCACGAAGGTCAGGTACTCGGCTGCCGAGGAGCGAACGAGGGACGCGGTGGGCTTTTTCTTGCGAGTCACGCCGTGCCTGCCGCGCCTTCGGGAGGAATAGGGCGGAATGCGGCCGCCTTATTCCGCCTCATTTTCGCCTCGCGGTGACCAACGCTGCGCGCCCAGCCTCGGTGGTGCGGTACTGCTGCTTCGAGCTCCGCGGCTTGTCCGGGATGGTCATCTCGAGGAGGCCGGCTTCGAGCAGCGGAGCCGCGACTTGGTCACGGAACCGCGTCTTGTTCTTCACGCCAGACGGAGCCATCAGCTCCGGAAGGCTGCTCGCTACGCGCGCGATTTCCAGCACTTGAACTTGGGCCGCACTTAGGACCGACTTGGGACCAACTTGGGACGGGGCAAGTCCCAAGTCCGCGACGACCTCCGCCTTGAACGTTACGGTGACGGCGCCCGAGCCCTCGGTGAAGGTCGGCTCTGCGATGCCGTACGCGCGGCAGGCCTCGATGACCCGGTGCTCGTCGGCGAAGTCCTCGCCGTACTCGGCGAGCATCGCGGCGTGCTCCTCGTCCCACACGTCGCAGATGCGTTTGAAGAAGAGCAGCGGCAGGATGTACGACTTCCAATCGGTGCGATCGACCGGACTGCCGCGCAGAATGTTCGCGGCCTCCCAGCGGTGGGACTCCAGCTCGGACAACGTGACGGGCAGTGCAAGCGCGGGCTGGCTACTCATCGGCGCGTCCGTCGTCACGTCGGGCGTCGGTCTGCTCCTGGATCCACGCGTCGATGTCCGAGCGCCGGAACCGCCACTGCCCGCGCACCTTGAAGCACGGGATCTCGCCCTGCTGCGCCATCGTGTAGACCGTTTTGTCGGCTACCTTGAGGAGCTTCGCGACCTCAGCGACGGTGAGAATCTCGTCAGTCATGGACTGGACCTGCCTCGCAGCCGATTCCAAAAGATTCCAAGGTACGCCAAGGTCACTGGCAGCACAACACTCTCAAGGCGACTCGACTGGATCTTGCGGAATACTTGATGCGAGTGTAAGGTTAGATGTAAGGGTGATCGATGACGCGGACGCTGCCAGCGCTGGATCTCTCTAAATCTCCTTTGGTTCTCGTCCTTTGCCAGGTTCGATTCTCGCCGATCATGGCGATGGCGCAGTACTTTCCGAAGATCCAGGACAAGCTGCGCCTCAAGGGCTACCCCGTCGTCAAGAACTCGGTCATACAGGAGCTGCTGATCACGCCGGCCGGTGGGGCAAGCGCCAAGCACGTGCGCTGGCAGGTTCAGGACAAGACCGGGACGCAGAGCATCGTCGTGACCGAGAACTTCCTCGCGTTCCAGACGACCGCTTACACCGTGTTCGAGGAGTTCGTGCCTCAGCTCGCGCTGGCGGTCGACACGCTAGCGGAAGAGGTGCAGGGCCTCTACCTGCAGCGGATCGGTCTGCGCTATGTCGACCTTGTTCGGCCGGGCGCCAACGAAACTTGGCGCGAGTACGTCAGGCCTGAGTTGCATGGTCTCCGAAGCTCGGCGTTCGTTGAGGATGGTCAGACCCAGCTGCACCAGAGCACGGCGAAGACCCAGCATGGCACCATGATCGTGCGTCTCTATCAGAATCGCGAAGGACAGGTTCTGCCGCCGGATCTCACCGAAGACGACTTGAAGGTTCGTGTTGAACCGACCTTGTCGCCGAACGAACTCGTCACGCTGATCGATCTGGACCATTTCTCGGAACGGCAGGTGGACTACGAGCGCGGGTTCGCCGAGAACCAGGCGTGGGCTCTGCACGACGACCTTGACCGTGTGTTTCGTGAATCGGTAGCAACGGGCCACGCGCTCAAGGTTTGGAAGTGAGGCGCTCATGCCCGAGCTTGTAAACTTCCTTCCCGATCGCCTTCTCGACTCGGCTCAGATCCTCGCGCACGTGAGCCCACAGCGAACCGTGTGCCACGACCCGATCGCGATCGCGATCATGCAATCGGCGAGCACCGTCAACGGAGGTGCCACGGCAACTCACCGATGGGGACTGTACTTTCCGCAGAATACGGCGCTCTACGCGCTCGTTGAGCCCGAGCCGCGTCGTCCAGCGAAATTCGTGGCACCCATTCCGGCGAATGACCGAATCAGGGACATCCTTCGGTATCTCGGGCTGACCAAGATTCAGCTCAAGGACATCTGCGGCGTGTCCCGGCAGACGTTGTATGACTGGTTGGACGGGAAGTTCGAGCCCGACGCGGACAACGCCGCCCGCCTCCAGGAGATCCACAAGGCCGCTCTTGTTGTCCCGCAGCGAGCGCGCAAGCCGCTCAGGTCCGCCCTGCTGTCACAGCCGATTCTTGGAGCGGAGAATCTCTTGGACCTGCTGCGTAAACCCCGTCTTGATTTCGCTGTTCTGCAGGACGCGATCGCCATGCTCGCAGAGCGGTCCGGGCAGGTCGAGGATCGCTCCGCCAAAGCGCTTCGCGAACGCCTCGGATTCTCTCCGAGCAAGCGAGAGGCGCAGGACCAGGTGCTGGCGGACAACGCAGACGAGCTGGACTCGGAATGATCGATGCGCGGAGACGCGACGGATCCCGGGACCCAGTTGAGGGAGAGCGGCTGGTGCCAGGGCTCCGTCGTCGATCGCGAACGCCTTGAGGCAATCGGCCACGGGACAGCCGACTGTGCGGTGGTCATCAGCCAGGACTGCGATGTCGTGCAAACGGTCGAGGTCGAGTCGTACCTGGAGGTCATCGCGGCGAAGATGCTCGAGCAACCGCGCGCGGACCTGCTGCACGGGCGTAATCCGCGAATGATCGACATACCCGTCGTCGCGCCGGCCGGGCGCTACCTGCACATTTCAGTTCACGATCGTTTCCGAATCGAAAAGCACCACCTCGCCGCCCACGCGCCATCGACGACGATCACCCTCGACCGTGAGGTGACGTCGCAGCTGGCCAAGTGGATCGCCAAACGATACACGCGCGTGGCGTGGCCAGACGCGTTCAACGAGAGAATGGCGACGGTCGACGACAAGCTCGAGCGCTTGTTCAAGAGCGACAACGGCAAGGTCATCACGGGCATTTGGTTGATGCTCGACCCCGTCGACGAGGAACTCGATGGGGACCGCAAGTACCGTCTCGCGGTCTGGTTGACCATGAGCTCCAAGTCGATGATGGACAAGAACGAAGTTCGCCGGGGCGAGGAGTTCGAGAAGCGCCTACGGCAGTTGCTCGAGTCCTGCACGGGCATCGAGCTTTCCGCGATCGAGCTTCGAAAGGAAGCCGACGTGAACCTCGAGGACCTGCGGCTGTTCCGTCGCCTCGACAAGGACTATCGCAGCATCGCGAACTTGCCTGGGGGAGTTCTGCCGCCCGAGGGTAGTGACAATGAGTAGCGCGCGCAGCCAAGGTGACCGGTTCGACCGGCGCTCATCGGACAACCTTTCAGCGCTCGCCTCGCCGGCGTGGACCACGACACGGCTGAGTTCGCCGTCGGGTCCATCGCCAGATGTGGCGCCATATGGGAAAGAAGGCCCATCCCGACGCGACCGAACTGCTGATCACCGCCGACGGCGGCGGGAGCAATGGGCACCGTTCGCGCACGCCGCAGGCGGTTCACCGACGATCCAACTTGTCGTTGGGCGTCTTTAGGGGCATTATTTATGCCGTGATGATCGTATATCGGCAACAACGGCTTGCCGATATGCGCCGAAAGGGGCACCCTATATGCCTGTAATGGCGCACGACGGCAACAATGAAGCCCACCGACTTTTTCGCCCAGCACCCGGTCTTCCGCTTCGAGGAATTCCGGGATGCGCACCAGGCCGCGGGGGAGCGCAGCCCGGAGACCACCGGGTCGGTGCTCAAGCAGCACGTGGCGGCGGGGAACCTCCTCAACGTGCGCCGTGGTCTCTACGCGCGGGTGCCGGAGCGCGCGACCGCGGCGACGTTCCGGGTGGATCCGTACCTCCTCGCAAGCCGCCTCTCCGAGGACGCGGTGATCGCCTACCACAGTGCCCTGCAGCTTCTCGGAAAGGCGCACTCGCAATCGCAGCGGATCACGTACCTCAGCGGTCGCCGAGCGAAGCCGTTCGTGTTCCAGGACACCGAGTTCGTCGCCGTCCTCGTGCCGGTGTCCCTACGCAAGCTGCCCGATCTCGGCGGCGGCTTGCGGGACGAGCACCGCCAAGGACTCAGCGTTCGAGTCACGGGCTACGAGCGAACCCTGGTCGATGTCCTCGATGCACCGGAGCACGGCGGCGGCTGGGAAGAGATCTGGCGCTCACTCGAGGGGATCGAGTTCGTCGATCTCGACTTCGTCGTCGACTACGCGCTGCGCCTCGGGTCGGCCCTCACGGTTGCTCGCGTGGGCTTCTTCCTCGAGCAGCACAAGGACGAGTTACTCGTAGAGGATCGGCACCTCGAAGCCCTGCGCGCGCACGCGCCAACCCAGCCCCGGTACTTCGAGCGACGGCATCGCAAGGGGGGCAAGCTGCTCCGGCGCTGGAACCTGATCGTTCCGGAGCAGGTGCTCACCCGTTCGTGGGCAGAGGTCGCATGAAGTTTGGCGCCGAAGAAATCCAAAAGCACGCGGACGCGCTCGGCTTTCGCCCCGACACGCTGGAGAAGGTATTTCGTCTGCTGAGTCTGCTGGAGACGCTGCGCTCGAACGCGTTCCTTCGTCCGCGCGTCGCGCTCAAGGGCGGAACGGCGCTCAACCTGTTTCTCTTCGATGTGCCCCGGTTATCCGTGGACATCGATCTCAACTACGTCGGCTCCGGAGATCGCGCCACCATGCTCGCGGACAAGCCCAAGGTGGAACAGTCGATTCAAGCGGTCTGCGCGCGCGAGAGGCTGACCGTGAAGCGCCTGCCGAGCGAACACGCAGGCGGCAAGTGGCGCCTGTCCTTCGTGAACACCGCCGGCTCATCCGACAAGCTCGAGGTCGATCTGAACTTCATGCTGCGTGTCCCTCTGTGGCCGGTGACCACACAGGACTCCAAGGCGCTTGGTCCGGCCGTGGCAAAGGAGATCGCCGTCGTGGATCGACACGAGCTCGCGGCGGGAAAGCTCGCCGCGTTGTGCGCACGGAGCGCGAGCCGCGACATCTTCGATGCCCGTGAGCTGCTCCGTCGCAGCGACCTCGAACCGAGCAAGCTGCGCCTTGCCTTCGTCGTCTACGGAGGCCTCAACCGCAAGGACTGGAGGACCGTGCGCGTCGAGGATGTCGGCGCCGAGGCACCAGAGCTCAAGCGGGAGCTCGTGCCCATGCTGCGCGCCGATGTCCGCCCGAAGGAGTCCGAGATCGTGGCCTGGGCGGCAACTCTCGTTAGCGAAACCCGCGAGCTGATGGCCGCGGTACTCCCGCTCACGAAGCACGAGTTGGAGTTCCTCGAGCGGCTGAACGGCGCAGGGGACATCGTGCCCGAGATCCTCACCGACGACCCGGCCATGCAGGCGCTCATCCGGGACCAGCCCGGCCTCAAGTGGAAGGCGCTCAACGTGAAGAAGCGCCTCGGCCTCGCGGTCGACGACAGCGAATCGCACGAGTAGCGAATGGTTGGTGCAGCTGACCGAATGGGGAGCCCACCATCTCACGCTTCGACCCCAGGTCGCAGCCCCGTCGACAGGCTTCCTTCGAGCGCCTTCTCGGTCCGAGTGCGGAGGGCCACCCACCAGTTCTGGGCGCGCTCGCCAGCCGCGCCCGCCGCCGCGAACAGTGCTGGTAGCTCCATCAGCTCAGCGATGGCTACCCACGCGTCCCGGGCGCCAGTGTCCATGGCGGGGTTGGGCACGTAGAGACCGTGTCCGACTCGGACGAACAGCCGGCGATTGTACGGGCTGCTTCCGCCCACCTCGTTCTTCGAAAGCATAGCCGACAGATAGGGGTGCTTCTTTCTGTGCGGTGGAAGGACCGAATCGGGAAAGGCAGCCAGCAGACGTTCGAGCAAGGGCGCAGTGAACGCCGGCATGCCGCGCTCGGTGCCTGACGCCAACATCTTCCGGTACTCGACGAGGCAAAAGTTGAGGAGGAACCATTCCATCGTGCTGGGATCGAGCTTCACCAGGCGGTTGCCCACCTTCACCCTGATCGGCTCTCCCGCGAGGATGCGATAGACCTCCGTGAAGGTGGATGGCTTCGTGATCTGCTTGTCGCGCCACGATTTGAGGGCCGCCCGGAGCGTAGTTCGCCCCGCGTTGTCACGCAGCTCTGGATCGGCGCCCTGGGCGAGCAACTCCTCGACGAGATCGGTGCGTCCGAACCGCGCGGCGAGCATGAGTGGCGTTTCGTTGAGCGGATTGCGGAAATCGACGCCGTGCTTGCGCAGCTGCGCCGCCAGCGTCGAGGAGCGCCTTTCTGTGTATGGGGCGTAGTGTGTGCGCTCGATGAATTCGAGCCCCGACTCTGCCTTGCGCGCGTGCCGGAACCCTGCTTCGACGAGCGGAGCGAGTAGCGCCGTCGCGTCGTACGTGACGGCGTACTCGAACAACAGCTGCTGCATAGCCTTGTCCCGGGGACCGGCACCGATCGCGCGTTCTCGTACCTGGGAGAGGGTGCTGGAGTCGACGACGACCCAGGGGACGGGCTGCGTCTCGAGGACCTCGCGTCTTATCTGGTCTGCCTGCTCGGTCTTGCCCTGCAGCTCGAGACGACGCGCCTCCCGCTGCCAGTCTTCGATCGACGACTCGTTTTTCTCCAGGGCTAGATCGCCCGCCTCCTCTCTGACGGTGAGCAGTTCGAACAGCGGGTGGTCGACCTCGGACTCCACGATGAGCAACGTCTTCACGGCGCGGGTCATCGCGACGTAGAGCGAGTTCACGTAGAACTTATATGCGTCCAGGCTCTTGTCGGTCTTGTCGCGGGCCCGGGCGTAGGCGAGCGTTCCGTCGAGGTCGGACGGGGAGACGCCGGCGGCACACTCGCGGAACTCGCGCCCGGCGCTGCTGACCAAGTGGAAAAGGAGGACGTTCTCGTACTCGAGGCCCTTCGCTTCATGAACGGAGAAGACGAGCGGCGTCGAGAACGCCTCGCGTGCGGCGGGCTTGTCCTCGTCGCGCAGGACGATGACTGCAAACCGGGTCGAGCGTCGTGTCTTTTCCTCGATCTCGCGGCGGACCGCGGGGCTGTCGGCACGCAGGTCGACGTGCCCCTGCTCGTCGGAGACGCACTCGACGAGGAAGTTGCTCTCGCGATCGATGGACCCGAAACGCCGCTGCTTGATCTGCAACAGACGGTTCGCGATGGCCGTCACCCCCCGCGTGTTGCGGTAATTGGCGGCGAGCACGTGGAGATTCTCGATAGGCGCCTCGCCCCGGCCTGCGGCATCGTGGAACAGGCTCTTGACCCGCGCCCACGAGAAGAGATTCGGGTGGACGATCTGGTTCGAATCGCCGCAAAGCAAGAAGGTGCGCTTGTCCCGGAGAGTCGCGAGCGCCAGCTTGAGCTCGACGGTGGTCACGTCCTGGACCTCATCGATGAACAGGAAGTCGTACCGCGGTTCGGCGCGCGCCTGTCGCTCCCACGCGACCATGTTGGCGTCGTAGAGGTCGCTTTCGCGCATGTGCGCGAGCCAGCGCCCGAAGACCTGGAATATGACCGGACGCTCGTCACCGAGGAAGATCGACTGGCGTACTCCCAGCCCGAGATAGTCGGCCTCCGTGAGGTGCGGACCGTCCTCGGCCGCGCCCGTGATCACGCCCTTGATCTCCTCGTAGATTTTGTGCGGTTCCCGGAGCTTGAAGGCGCCGCGCATGCGCTCGTACCAACCGCGGAAGTCCGCCCAGGTGGCTTCGCGGCCTGGCGGCACGTCGATCGTTTCCACGAGCTCGCGCAAGGAGAGGAAATCGACCTCCTGCCCGGCATTCTGGTAGCCGTTCGCGAAGTAGAGCGAGCGGGCACTCTCGACGAGGAACGACGAGCGGGTCAGATACGCCCCCTGCCCGGGAATGACCTTGAGCTTTTCGAGGGTGAGCGCCGTCTTCCCGCTGCCAGCCGAGCCGACCACGATGAGTGGCAATGGCCTGCCGAACAGCGCCTGTTGCGCGTCATCGAAGGACAGCGGCTTGTCGAGCACGTGGAGGACGGTCGACGTCGGGTGAACGTAACGCAGCTGATCTGGTTGCGGGACTGCGGTTGGGGGTGTCTGCGCGGGCTCGAAGTCTGCTTCCGTGTAGCTGCCGCCGTTGAGGAACCGGGCCTTCTCGTACGCGTGGTTTCTGACGATCTCGAGGACGAGCAGGACCTTCCGCCCGGCGTGCTCGCCGAACTTGAAGAGCAAGCGGTTCGTGTCGTCGAGCCGCGCGCGGTAGATGCCCGCGTTGCGCAGCTTGCGGGCGTCGGCCGCGCGGAAGTTTCCGGCCCGCAGCTCCTCGATGGCGCGCTCGACGTGATGGGCGAGACTTCCTGCCTCCAGCTCCCGCATCGCCAGAACGGGCATGCGGGGCGTTGCCGAGGGAGCCCGTGCTGGCGGTGCACCGCCCGCCGCGCCCGGTGACGTCACCTCCGCTCCCCTTGGCCAGTTCGGGCGGGCCGGCGGCGTGTCTTCTCGATCTCGGCGACGAGAGCCTCCTCCACCACGCGGACGACATCGGCCAGCAGGTTGTCGCAGCCGCGGGCCGCTGGCTGAATCGAGTTCTTGTTCCCCTTTCTCACCATCGCGGGGTGCACATTGCCTGCAGGACGTGCCGCGGACAAGCCCACACCGGCGTTATGGGCGTGGCGATCAACGATGTGCCCGCGCCTGCGCAAGCAGCTGGCGGAATGACGTGGCCCTCAGCGCTTCCGGCCTCGTCTCGCGCGCCAGGGTGTTGACCAAGTCGGGCGGGAGCCGCCGTAGCGCAAGGTACTGGCACACCTCCTGCCGGGTCACCCGAACTCCGTCCGCCACCTCGCGGTAGCTCCTGGTGCCCCCCTTCAGCGTCGCCTCGTACTTCCGAGCCTTCAGGATCGGGTTCGGGACCTCACGCGCCAGGAAAGCCGCCTTCCGCTGCGCCCTCTTGCTCGGCCCGGGCTCGAGTCCAAGTAGCTAGAATGACCACGGAACCTGCGTTTCGAGCCGGAACCAGGAGGGTGTTCGTGATCTGTCAAGAATGGGGAGCAAATTCATCGCCGTTCAAACTCGGCGACCTGGAGTCGCCGCTGCAACAGCACCCGCACGGCCTGCGTGGGGGCCGATTTCACCGCGACGTCTCGATAGCGCCGGGCCGCATGGTCGTGTCCGCAGCGCCGATGCAGGTCCGCGAGCACCGCGGCCCACTGATAGGACCCGGCGAGCCAGCTCGGCGGTTCAAAGCCCTCGAGAACCGCAAGCCCCGCGGCGGGCCCCTGCCACTCCGCGACCGCTACCGCGCGGTTGAGCTTGTGCAGCGCGGACGGGGCGATCTGCTCGAGCAGCGCGTAGCATTCGACGACCTTCTCCCATCGCGTCGCTTCGAACGAGGGCGCGAGGCAGTGTTCGGCCGCGATCCCCGCCTCGGCGTGGTAGCGCGAGAAGACCTCGCCGCGGGCGGAATCTGCGAGCCACGTGAGCCCGACCTGGATCTTCTTCTGGTCCCACAGCGCTCGGTCCTGGTCCGCCAGCAGAATGAGTCCGCCCGATGCGTCCTGCCGTGCGGTGATCCGCGCCGCGTGCAGATGCATCAGGGCCAGCAGCGCAGAGGTCTCAGGAACCTTCCCCGCTGGATGTTCCGCCAAGATGGAAGCCAGCCGTATTGCCTCGTCGGACAGCTCCTGGCGTATGGCCGCCTCGGCGTGCGACGAGAGGTAGCCCTCCGTGAACAGGAGGTAGAGGATCTGGTGCACCGCCGGGAGGCGCGCGGCGTACTGCATGGCCGTCAGCTCGTCGATGGTTGGCGGAACCTCTCGCAAGCGGTTGCGGGCTCGCTCGAGGCGCTTGTAGACATTGGCCTCGCTGCTGAACAGCCGGAGGGCGATCTCCCGCACGTCGAAACCGCAGAGGGTCTTGAGGGCCAAGACCAGCTGCGACTCCGGTGGGATCGCCTCGTCGCAGCAGACAAACAACATCCTGAGCAGGTCGTCTTGGACCTCACCGGCCAGAAGGGGCTCCGGACCGGTCTCCGGAGCTCCCATCTGATCGGCCCCGTTCTCGTCCAGGATGCGACGGCGACGGGTTCGCTGGCGCAGCTCTCCCACGAGATCGTTGTGCGCCACTTGAAACAGCCAGGCCGACGGATTGTCGGGCAAGCCCGCCACGGTCCACGATTCGAGCGCGGTCATCAGCGCGGACTGAACGGCGTCCTCGACCGCCTCGAGGTGCTGCACTCCTACCCGGCGCGAGAGCGTCGCGACGAGCCGGCTGTACTCGTGCCGGAAGAAGTGCTCAACGAGGCGGGGCGTGCTCAAGGCGTGTGGATCTCGATGACCTCAACGCCTGAGCCGGGGCCCACGAGTCCTGGGCACCCGCGTGCAACCTCGATCGCCTCGTCGAGGCTCTCTGCGGAGACGATCATGTACCCGCCGACCAGTTCCTTGACCTCCACGAACGGTCCGTCCGCCGCAGGCTGGCTGGTGACGAGCTTGCCCTGGCCGAGCTTCCCCCCCATGTCGACGAGGTTCTTCTTGAACTTCGCCTGCCAGGCGCCGAACTGGGCGTACATCTCCTGCATCTGGGCTGGCGAGGGCTTCTGGCCCTGCGGGCCATCCGCGGTCCGTAGGTTTCGTTGCATACACAGGTACTTGGGCATGGTGTCTCTCCTTCTCGGTTTGGTCGGTCAACTCGACCGGCACTCTATGACGCCTGGGCGGCCGCGTCTTGGACACAGCCTCGATCTGTTCCTTGGGCGTCTCGCGCCCGGCGCCCACTACCACCGACCTCCGGCGGCCCGCCGCTAGTTCGCTTCGTCGGGCCCGATGTCGATGGTCGCACCGCGCGGCCTGGCCTCGTTGTCAATGTCTCTGGGCGGCGCTTCCACGCCCGACCCCTTGTCGATGACCGGCGACATCTTTGACAGGTGGAAGGTGGCATCGATGAGCGGGTCCACGTTCAGATCGTTCGCCGGCGGCGACGACGCAGGCACCGCGGCGAGCTGTGCGAGTGTTGTCAGAGATGAACCGTTGCTACCGTCCCACAGGTGATAAAGCGCATCGTTCGATCCGGCGCGCGCCGGAAAGAAGAAGTCGTTGTTGTCGAGGACCTCGGGGTGGATGGTCTTCTGCGGCGTCATGTCCTCGTACACTCCGAAGCGGCTCTGGCCTGCGCCGCCGAGCAGGATGTTGTTGCGGATGCGGCCGACGATGCCGCGCAGGCCACAAGTCGCGCAGGATCCGATCCGCATCGCAATGGCGGCGCTCATGGAGGCACCCCCGGTCGCCGCCGCGCCGCCGCCATCAAACAGGTTGCCATTGACGACGGCGGTGCCGGCGGGGGTCTCCATCTCGCTCAACATCAGGGCCGCCGAGCGTTGCCCTTTTCCGCCAAACACCACGTTGTTGGTGATGAGCACGGTGCCACTGATGCTGTTGATGCCACCGCACCAGTTGTTGCCAGTGCACGAGCCGAGCGCGTTCTGGTCGACGTTGATGCGGTTGGCGTCGATGGTCATCTTCGACTGCACCTGGATGGCCCAGCTGCCGAAGGCGGTGGAGCTGCCGGAGGTGATGTCGTTGCCCTTGACCAGGGTGCCTGCCGCCGAGGCCCACGCCACGATGCCCGACCAGATCTGCGCGCCGCCGCCGCGAATGATGTTGCTGACGATGGTCGCGGCAACGCCGGCGCCCGGCGGAACGCCCGGCCGCCCTTCCAGCGCGATACCGATCGTGTTGTTGTTGGCAAAGGCCACCTGAATGGTGTTGTCCGTGATGAGCGCGCCGGCCGGATCACCGCCGGGCACGGCGTAGATCTCGATGCCCACCGCGCGGCCCGAGTTGCCGCCGACCTGTCCGCCCGCGAAGTTGTTGTTCGCGATGGTTGGCGCGCCGCCATTGAGTGTCAGGCACGCGATGCCCTGCGGTGCTTGCGCCCCGCCGGAGCGCCCCCGCACGCGGAAGCCATCGAACCGCGTCCGGCGCGTGACCCCGACCGCCGCCACCACGCCTTCGTCGTCGACGTTGTCGATGGCCGAATCGATCATCGCTGTGTTGCGTGCCCAGCTGCACGCCGCGGCGTCGGCGCAGTCGTGGCCGCCGAGCAGGCTGATCCCTTCGACCATCCTGATCTTCTCCGGATAGTGGCCCTGGGCGACCATCACACTCTGCGTGGCGCCGGTCGCCAGCAGCGAGGCTGCGATTTGCATCGCGCGGCCGATGGTCCTGACCGGTGCCGTGCGCGTGCCCGGATTCATGTCGTTTCCGATCGCACCAGACACGAACGTGCCCAGCGGCGCCGCTGCATCGACCATCGCTGAGCCATCGACGCCGCCGCCCACGTCGGGGGTGGACCCCGCGTCGACGGTGACCACCGGAAAACCAGCCGCGCCGCCGCGACCACCCGCGCCCGGTGAGCCGCCGGCTGGGGGAAACACCTGGCCGCCTTGACCGCCCGGCGAACCACCGCCGCCTTGCGCCCCACCGCCGCCTGCCCCCGCGCCTGCAGCCCCGGTCGCACCCGCGCTGCCACTCGAGGGCAGGGGGCCGCGCATCAGCCCGGGACCTGGTCCGACGTTGCCCGAACCGGGATCACCGTCCGGCGTTGCGCCGACCTGACTCCCGGACGAGCTTGAGCATCCACTCACCGCCCCCGCCGCCGCCACCACCACCGAGATCGCCAGCGCCAGATTTCGACATTGCGTGCGCAAGGTGCACCTCCAAGCCAAGGGATAAAACCGAAGTCTTCTCATCTTACGCCTTCACATCGGCTGTCCGGTGCCCGGACCGTGGTCCGCTACCAGTGCCAGCAAGCCTGTCGCACCTTTGTGGACTTGTGTTACAAGACTCCCAACTCACAACGAGGTGCGC
>JANPCZ010000262.1:0-10480 GCA_031431215.1 Myxococcales bacterium | reverse complement strand
TCTCGCCGCGCTCCGCTGTGGGCTGACAAGACAACTGACGCTCCTGCATACCTACGGCTGCATTCACTACCAGTACACGTTCGACGGAGTGACCAAGAACCACCATGAGACGGTTTGTCACGGCGAAGAGAACGGACCCTTTATGACGAGGATATTGGCTTGGCACGCGGAGCAAGTCGCCTATATCTATGCGCAATTGAAGGCTGCAGGTGACGCCGATGACACGATCGTCCAGTGGATGAGCGATGGTGGCGGCAAGCACCACAGTGGAAGCCAGCAATACCCGATCGTGATGCTCGGCAAACCGGGCAACGTGTTGAAGACGGGTAAGTACGTCGTCTACCCCGAGGGTATGGTCTCACTCGCGCGTTTCCACCTGACGATGGCCAACGCCTTCGGCTCGCCAATTACGGCGTTTGGCGATGGCCGGGACCCCGGCACCGGCCCGCTCACCGAGTTGATCTGAAGGGGAGCCATGAACCATGAGCGCGCTAACAAGACGAAACTGGGTTGCAGTGATGGCCTTGGCAGAAGCGAGCGGCATCCTAGGATGCACCGGAGAAATCTCAGGCGACTCGCCTGAGATTTCTCCGACACCCGGCCCGAGGGGCGGTTCTCCCACGACACCCGCCGGGACCGGCAGTTTCCCAACGAGCGGAGGCGGCGTCGGAGGGTCCGGGCCGGGCATCGTGGGGTCCGGGCCGGGCGTCGTGGGCCCGGGTTGCAAGAGCGACCCAGTGGTCCGGCTGCCGCCTCTGTTCAGATCGTTGACGGGCGAGCAGTATCGCAGTGTTCTGCGCGGCGCGTTCCCGAGCGCTGACGCCGTTATCAAGGCGATGCCGAATCCTTGGCGCGTGAGCGAGTACTCGGGCGATTACACGACCAACGGAACCTCGGTCAAAATGAACCCGGCTGCCCTCGATAGCTTGCTAGAGAATACTCAGGCTATCGCTGGTGCCGCTAGCGCTGATCTCGCGAAGTACACTGCCTGCCTCAGCACCCTACCCGCAGGCAGCGATCGGAGCGCGTGTCTGGGCGGAGTGGTTGACGCTCTGCTAGGCAAGCTCTTCAATGGGCAAGTTATCCAAAGCGAGCGCACCGCCAAGATCGTCTTTCTGTCGAAGCTGATTGACGACTTTGGCGTCAGTCAGGCGCTGAAAACCTTCGCCTCCACCGTGATGATGTCTCCCCGGTCTCTTTTCAGAAGCGAGCTGGGTAAAGCCAACGCAGCCACCGGACAGCTTGAGCTGACTGCCCGAGAGCTAGCGGAGGCGCTGTCATTCTCAATCGGGGGCACCAGGCCCGATGTCGCACTCTTGGCGGCGATCGAGGATGGCAACTTGTCTGTGCGGGAAAATCGCGAACATGCGCAGCGCCTGGCCCGGGCCGTTGACGTGAGCGGAGCCGAGCTGTTCGTTGCCGAAACCCTGACCCTCCCCCTGCTGGCCCAAACGACTCGCACGGAGAACGGAAAGACAGACGCCCTGCCCGTCAAGCTGCGCGCCGCCCTGGAGCTCGAAGCGATGGAAACCATCAAGCGGATGGTTCGCTCGGACGGCTCGCTGGTCCAGAGAATGCTGACGTCGGACGTGGCACTCGGCCGCCTAGAGACACTCGCCCTGCATGGTGCTAGCGCGGCGAACCTGGCGCCTGACGCGAGCGGTTTCTACTCTCTGCCAGCGCCGAACAGACGGGGGCTGTTGCTACAGCCGTCCATGATGACGTTGCTCGCGACGGAGGACCGAACGGATCCCGTGAGGCGCGGAAACTTCATACTGACCAAGTTCATGTGCAACCCGATGCCTGACCCGCCCCCTAACGTTCCGACCCTGTCGGCAGTGGACCCGTCAAAACCGCAAACCGTGCGCCAGCGCCTGGAGACCGTGCACAAGCTCGACGCTTGCCAGGTCTGTCACAAGTTCATGGACCCGATTGGCCTATCGTTCGAGGCCTTCGACCTACTCGGACGCGAGCGCACCACCGAACTTGGGCGGCCGGTCGATACCAGGGGCTCAGTCGGCATCGGGGTTTCGTCGCTGGATGGTAACCTTGCCAATGCTCAGGAGCTCATGAGCCGCATGAGCAAGGCACCAGAGGTACAGGCGTGTGTGAGCACCCAGGCCTTCACGTACCTATCCGGAGTCGACGCGTCCTCAGACCGCAATGGTTGCCTCGCGAAGACCACAGCAGCCATGCTCGCCGGTAGCGATGGCAACATCGTGAGCGAAATTGCAAAACTCTTATCCTCTGATCTCTACAGGCTGCGGTACGCCGCGTCTCCGTGAGTCATCCAGGCAGAAGCGGTTCGAAACGCGTGCGCCTAAGTCAAACAAACGGGGGAGCGTGGCCCGGGGTGGCGCGGTCAGCTTGCCAGCAGGGTGAGGTTCTCGCTTGCCTGCCACAGGCGGCCCGCGAGATCTTCATCGTGCGACGCGGGTGATGACTGGGCTTCGCGCTGGTCGCGAAAGTATTTGCCGCTGACGCCGGCGAGGGCCGGGTCGGACGCCAGGCGGATGCTGGTCTTGGCGCCCGCCTCCGGGCCGGGGTACTCGAGCCGCGCCAGGAAGCCGACCGCGCGCGGGCGGCTCATGTAGTCGCTCAGCAGGTTGGTGGCGATCACGCCCGGGTGGAGGCAGTTGGCGGTCACGCCGGTGCCATGCAGGCGTCGCGCGAGCTCGTACGTGAACAGGGCGTTGGCCAGCTTGCTCTGGCAGTAGGCGCGCAGATGATCGTAGGTGCCGCCCTGGCTCTGCAGATCGTCTAAGTCGATGACGCCGCGGCTCTCGACCTGCGACGACACCACGATCACGCGCGCCGGGGCGCTGGCCTTGAGAACGTCGAGCAACAGGTTGGTCAGCAGAAAAGGCGCCAGGTGGTTCACCGCCAGTTGCACCTCCAGACCGTCGGGCGAGACCTGGCGCTTCGGGGTGATGACAGCCGCGTTGTTGATGAGCACGTCGATGCGCGGGTGGCGCGCCGATAGATCAGCCGCCAGTTGCCGAACCGCCGCCTGTGACGCCAGATCGGCCAGCATGAGGCTTGAGGTGGTGGACGGCACCCGCCGCTTGATCTCCGCCAGCGCCGCCTCGCCGCGCCCGCGGTCCCGGCACACCAGCACGACGCGAGCGCCCAGCTTGGCCAGGCCGAGCGCGGTCTCCTTGCCGATCCCCGAGCTAGCGCCTGTGATGACGCAAACCTTGTCCTGCATGCCTGGCGCACTCATTGGTTCGAGGCGGCAGCATGCGGCGGCGTCGCCGCCCTGACAAGACCCGTCCCGGTTGGCTGTCCCTTGCGGGATAACGGCCCGCGTACTAGTGGTTATATGTCGATCCCTCATGAGCGAAGGCAGCCGCAGTCCTGCAGACGACGAGGTCTTTGCCTTTCCGGCTTCCTTCGCACAGCAGCGCCTCTGGTTTCTCGACCAGGTCGATCCGGGAATCGCCGCCTACAACGTGGTCCAGGGGTTGCGCCTCGATGGCCCTCTCGATGCCGACGCGCTGGCGGCGTCGGTGCGCGAGGTGGTGCGCCGCCACGAGTCGCTGCGGACCACGTTCGCGTCCCAGGAAGGCGCGCCGCTACAGGTGGTCTCGCCCGATCCCCGGATCGACTGGGCCGTGGCGGATGTGCAAGACCGCCCCGAGGCGCGCCGCCTGCCGGAGGCCGAACGACTGGCGAACGCCGACGCACGACGCCCGTTCGACCTCACGAAGGGGCCCCTCGTACGCGGGCTCCTGGTGGTGGTGGGGCCGACCACGCACGTGCTCGTTCTGACCGTTCACCACATCGTGTGCGACGGCTGGTCGCTGGCGCTGCTGTTCGAGGAGCTGTCGGCGCTGTACCCGGCACTCGCCGCGGGCCAGGCCTCGCCGCTGCCCGAGCCCGCGGTGCAGTACCCGGACTATGCGCTATGGCAGCGCGAGTGGTTCCAGGGCGACGAGCTTGAGCGGCAGCTGTCGTTCTGGCGGCAGGCGCTTGCGGGCACGCTTTCGGTGCTGGAGCTGCCCGGCGATCGCGGGCGGCCACCCCTGCAGAGCTTCCTCGGTGGCACCCTGCGTTTCTTCGTGGGCCCCGAGCTGACCAGGGCGCTCGGCGCACTGGCGCGGCATGAGGGCCTGTCGCCGTTCATGCTGCTGCTCGCGGCGTGGAACGTGCTGCTGCGGCGGCTGTCCGGGCAGGACGAGATTCTGGTGGGCACACCCATCGCCAACCGCGATCGCCCCGAGATCGAACGCTCGATCGGCTTTTACACGAACACCGTCGTGTTCCGCACCGATCTGTCGGGAGCGCCCAGCTTCCGCGGGCTGTGCAAACGCATCGGCGCGGGCGCGCTGGGTGTGTTCGCCCACCAGGACGTGCCGCTCGAGAAGGTGGTCGAGGCCATTCACCCGGCGCGCGGAACCAGCTGGAACCCCGTCTTCCAGGTCATGTTCGGCCTGCAGCGCGCGCCCGAGTCGGCGCTCGTGCTGCCGGGCGTGCACGCCAGCCCCATCGACGTGAATAGCGGGACGTCGAAATTCGATGTCACGCTCGACATGCAGGAACTCGGGGACGACCGCGGCATGCAGGGGCTGTTCGAGTACAGCCTGGACCTGTTCGACGACACGACGGCTGCACGTATCGCCCGCCAGTTCCACACCTTGCTCGCCAGCATCGCTGCCGATCCCGACCGCCCCATCACCGCGCTGCCGCTGCTCGACGCCGACGATCGTCGGCGCGTGCTGGTCGACTGGAACGCCACCGCGATGCCGCTGCCCGAGCCCCATTGTGTACACCAGCTGGTCAGCGCGCAGGCCGCGCGCACGCCGGATGCGATCGCGGTCGAGGGCGATACAAAAGACGCGACGCTGACTTATGCGGCGCTCGAGGCGCGATCCAGCGCGCTTGGCGCACACCTGCGCGGATTGGGCGTGGGCCCCAACATGCTGGTCGGCGTGCATCTCGATCGCTCGCCCGACATGCTGGTTGCCCTGCTGGGCGTGCTCAAGGCGGGCGGCGCGTACCTGCCGCTTGATCCGGCATACCCGCGCGATCGCATCGGCTACATGCTGTCGGACGCGGGTGCGCGTGTGGTCGTCACCCAGCGCTCGACCGTCGAGGCACTGCCCGACACCGACGCGACGCTCGTCGTGCTGGATGGCGCCTGGACGGACGGGACCGACGCGACCGCTACAGTGGCGCCCGACAGCGGCGTCACCGGCCTTGACCTCGCCTATGTCATCTACACCTCCGGCTCGACTGGCAAGCCGAAGGGGGTGCCGATCCCGCACCGTGCGTTCGCGAACTTCCTGCGCAGCATGCAGCGGGAACCCGGGCTGACCGCGGCCGATCGGCTGCTGGCGGTGACAACGCTGTCGTTCGACATCGCGGGCCTCGAGCTGTTCCTGCCGCTCACCGTGGGCGGCACGGTGATCATCGCGGGGCGCGATACCGTGACTGACGGCGCAGCCCTGCTGGCCCGGCTGCACTCGTCGCGCGCAACCGTGCTGCAGGCGACCCCCGCCACCTTCCGCATGCTGCTGGAGGCCGGCTGGGAGCCCGCCGCCGACCAGTCGCCGCGGCCGAAGATCCTGTGCGGGGGTGAAGCCCTCCCCAAACCGCTGGTGGCGCCCCTCATCGAGCGCGCAAGCGCCCTGTGGAACATGTATGGCCCGACCGAGACCACGATCTGGTCGACCTGCTGCGCGATCACCGACGCCGACAACATCAGCATCGGGCGGCCCATCGCGAACACACAGCTCTACATACTGGACCAGCATCACGAGCCGGTCCCCGTGGGCGTGGTCGGCGATCTGTACATCGGCGGGCTGGGCCTGGCGCGCGGCTACTGGCAGCGCCCCGAACTGACCGCCGATCGCTTCGTGCCCAATCCCTTCGTGCTTGATGACCCCGGCGCGCGCATGTACCGCACCGGCGATCTGGCACGTCACCGGGCGGACGGCACCGTCGACTTCCTCGGCCGCGGCGACACGCAGGTCAAGCTGCGCGGGTTCCGCATCGAACTCGGCGAGATCGAGGCGGCACTCGCGCACCACGAACGCGTGCGCCAGGCGGTGGTGGTGGTGCGGGCCGATGGCGCCGGTGACCAGCGTCTGGTCGCCTACGTCGTCCACCAGGACTCCAGCCTGGCGCCCACCGCGAGCGAGTTGCGCAAGTTTCTGCGGGTCAGTCTGCCCGACCACATGATCCCCCACCTGTTCGTCGAACTTGGCAAGGTGCCGCTCACCAACAACGGCAAGGTCGATCGCCAGGCGTTGCCCGATCCCTTCCAGCAAGAGCGCCGGACCGTCGCGGAGCAGTCTGCGCCGCGTACGTCCATGGAGCAGACGGTGGCCGAGATCTGGCGCGAGGTTCTGAAGGTAGACGTCGGGCGGCACGACAACTTCTTCGATCTCGGCGGCCACTCACTGATGTCGATGCAGGTCATCCACCGCATCATCGCGCGCACCGGGCACCGGATTAACCCGCGATCGATGGTGTTCCAGAACCTCGAGCAGATCGCGGCGGAGTGTGAGGCGGCCGTGCCGCAATGACGCCGCTGCAATTCGGCAGCTCGACCGTGACGCTGTTCGGCCTGTACCAGGGCGCACTGGCCACGCCCGCGCGCGACGTGGGCGTCGTGCTGTGCAACCCGTTCGGGCACGAGGCGATCCGCTCGCATCGCGCCTACCGCCAGCTGGCGCTGCTGCTGGCGAAGAATCGCTTCCACACAATGCGATTCGACTACCGCGGCACCGGCGACTCGTCAGGTGACGGTGAAGACGCCACCTGGCAGCAGTGGATCGAGGACGTCGGCACCGCAAGCGACGAGCTGAAGGACATGGCCGGGGTAAGCAAGCTGGCATGGGTGGGGCTGCGCCTCGGCGCGACCATTGCAGCGCTGGCAGCCCACGCGCGACGCGGGCAACGCGATCTCGACCAGCTGGTGCTGTGGGACCCCGTCGTCGAGGGGCGCGCGTACCTGGACGAGCTGTACCGCACGCACGTCGACTTCATGCGCAGCGAGAGCCCCCTCTGGCAGGCAGGCCGCGGCCAGCCCACCACGGGCGAATCACTTGGTTTCCCGCTCGGCGACGCCCTTCGCCGCGAGCTTGAGCTGGTGGATCTGAAGGCACCTGGCGCCGGCGGCGAGTCGCACCCTCGCAAGGTGGCGCTGGTGGTCTCGGACGAGACCCCGGCGGTGCGCGCGCTCCGGGATCGCCTGGCCCTGGCGGGCTCGACCTTCAGCTACGACCACCTGCCGCAGGCAGGGCTGTGGAACTCGGACGAGGCCCTGAACTCAACGCTTGTGCCCATGGAGGCCCTGCAGGCGATCCTCGCGAGGCTGTCGTGAACGCGCCCGACAACGACGACGCGGCCGACGACGAAGCCCTGATCGCGGTCGTCGGCATGGCCGGTCGCTTCCCTGGTGCCACGGATCTCGATCAGTTCTGGCGCAACCTCAGCACCGGAACCGAGTCGGTCCGCACGTTGACCGACCAGGAACTTCTGTCGGCGGGCGAGTCGCCGGTGGCGCTGCGCGATCCGGCCTACGTGCGCGTCTGCCCGATGCTGGACGACGTCGGCAAATTCGACGCCGGCTTTTTCGGCTTCTCGGCGAAAGAGGCGGCCATCACTGATCCGCAGCACCGCCTGTTCCTTGAGGTCGCATGGGAGGCGATGGAACACGCGGGCTACGATCCCGGGCGCGCGCCAGGCTTGGTCGGCGTCTTCGCCGCTTGCGGACTCAACGCCTACCTGATGCACCACCTGGTGACCAACCAGGAACTGATCGAGTCGGTCGGCGAGTGGCTGTTGCGCCACACCGGCAACGACATGAACTTCCTCGCCACGCGCGTCTCGTACGAGCTGGACCTGCGCGGGCCCAGCATGAACGTGCAGACCGCTTGCTCGTCGTCGCTGGTCACTGCGCACCTGGCGATGCAGAGCCTGCTCGGGCGCGAATGCGACATGGCGCTGGCGGGCGGTTCGACCATCTCGCTGCCCCAGCGCGGCTACCTGTACAAGGAAGGCGAAATCCTGTCGCAGGACGGCCACTGTCGGCCGTTCGACGCGCGATCGTCAGGCACGCTGTTCGGCAGCGGCGCCGGCTGTGTGGTGCTCAAACGCCTCGCGGACGCGCGCCGCGATGGTGACCACATCCTGGCTGTCGTCCGCGGCTCGGCCATCAACAACGACGGCTCGCAAAAGGTCGGCTACCTGGCCCCCAGCGTGGAGGGTCAGGCGCGCGTGGTAGCCGAAGCGCTGACCGTATCGGGCGTCGACGCCGACACCATCTCGTACATCGAGGCACACGGCACCGGGACGCTCATCGGCGACCCGATCGAGGTGAGTGCGCTGGTGCAGGCATTCCGCGCCCACACCCAACGGCGCGGCTTCTGCGGCATCGGATCACTCAAGGCGAACATCGGCCACCTCGGCGAGGCGGCCGGCGTGGCGGGGCTCATCAAGACTGTGCTCGCCCTCGGCCACGGCCAGCTCCCGCCCAGTGCCAACTACCAGACGCCGAACCCCGGCATCGACTTCGCAAACAGCCCGTTCTACGTATGCGATCGTCTGAACGACTGGCCCCGCACCAAGGGCCCCCGCCGTGCCGGCGTGACCGCACTTGGCGCCGGCGGCACCAACGCGCACGTGATCGTGGAAGAGGCGCCAGAACCCGTGGCCGCGGGCCCGGCGCGGCGCTGGCAGCTGCTGGTGTTGTCCGCGCGATCGGACGCCGCGGTCGAGGCGGCGTCAGCGCGGCTGGCGGCGCGGCTGCGCGCCCTGCCGGCGCTGCCACTGGCGGACGTCGCGTACACGCTGCAGGTCGGCCGCAAGGTGTTCGATAGGCGGCGCATAGCTGTTTGCAAGGACCTGGCTGATGCGGCCGCCGTACTCGACGGGCGCGAGCCGAAGCGGCTGTTCACGCAGACCACCACCCGGACCGGCGCCGAGGTCGTCTTCTCATTCCCCGGCGGCGGCGCGCAGCACGCGGGCATGGGACAAGAGCTCTACGAAACCGAGCCGGTGTACCGCGCCGCCATCGACGAATGCCTGGCGCACGTGCGTCCCGAGCTGGGCACGGATCTGCGGCCGCTGCTGTACCCGCCGGAGCTAGAGCGCGAGGCTGCAAGCGTCCGGCTCGAGGCACCGTCGCTGGCCCTGCCCGCGCTGTTCGCCACCGAGTTCGCGCTGGCCCGGCTGCTGCAATCGTGGGGCATCACTCCGGCCGCGATGATCGGCCACAGCATGGGCGAGTACGTCGCGGCAGGTCTAGCTGGCGTGATCTCGGTGCGCGACGGTATGCGCCTGGTGGCGACGCGCGGGCGCCTGTTCGAGTTGCTGCCCCCCGGCGCGATGCTGGTGGTGCCGCTGGGCCAGGAGGAACTGGCGGCGCTGGCGCCTGCGATCGGGCGCGAGCTGTCCATCGCGGCGGTGAACGCGCCCGCGCTGTGCGTGGCCTCGGGCCCGAAGCAGGCGATCGCGCAACTGGAGAGCGAGCTACTCGCGCGGGGCATCGACGCGCGCAAGGTGCACATCAACGTGGCCGCGCACTCAGCGATGCTCGAGCCCATCCTGGCTGACTTCGAGCGCTTCTGTCGCGACATCGCTTTCCGGCCCCCGCAACTGCCCTATGTCTCGAACCTGACGGGCAGCTGGATCACCGCCAAAGAGGCCTGCGATCCCCAGTACTGGGTGCGGCACCTGCGCCACACCGTGCGCTTCGCGGATGGCGTCGGTGCGATCGTCGCGAACCGGCCCAAGGGCGACCGCGTGCTGTTGGAGGTCGGCCCCGGCCGCACGCTGACTAGCTTGACGATGCAGCAGGCGATCAAGCCCGCAGCCGCCCTGCCGACCATGGCGCACCCGAGGGAGAGCGAATCGGCGGTGGCGTTCTTGCTGGGCGCCATCGGCCAGTTGTGGGTGGCCGGCGTCGCCATCGATTGGCAGCGTTTCCACGGCAAGCAGGCGCGCCGCCAGCGGGTGCCATTGCCAACCTACCCCTTCGAGCGCCAGCACCACTTCATCGAGCGCGGCGCACCGGCCGCGCGGGCGGTGACGTCGACCGCGCTCATCAAGAAGCCGGACATCGCGGATTGGTTCTGGCTGCCCTCGTGGACCAGAACGCCGACGCCCGCGCTGACAGTCCACCCGACCACCTCGCGCCGGCTGTTCTTCCTGGACGAGACCGGGCTGGGCACGCGCCTGGCGGCGCACTCCCCGGGGGCGGTCACGGTACGGGCCGGCGCGGGTTTCGCGCGGCTCGCCGACGACGCCTTCACCATCGAGCCCGGCAATCGGAGCGACTACGACCGGTTGTTCTCCGCGCTACGAAGCGCAGGGCTTGTCCCCGACGAGATCGTGCACCTGTGGGCCGTGACCGCGGGCGCGATCGGTGCGGGCGCGATCGGTGCGGGCGCGATCGGTGCGGGCGCGATCGGTGCGGGCGCGATCGGTGCGGGCGCGATCGGTGCGGGCGCGATCGGTGCGGGCGCGATCG